>JAFDEE010000017.1 GCA_019310525.1 Deltaproteobacteria bacterium
TCGCCCCCCATACGGGGGCGTGGATTGAAACCAGTGGATCGAGTTTGATTTGCCTGGCTTGGCAGTCGCCCCCCATACGGGGGCGTGGATTGAAACACCCCGCATGTAAAGGAGGCCCTGGCCTACCCCGGTCGCCCCCCATACGGGGGCGTGGATTGAAGCTTACGGAAAGAAGAAGAGCTCCCGGCCTCCGCTCAGGCCGTAGCGCCCGGCACCGGTTAACGGGAGCGGCCGACCGGCACCATTGATGGTCAATAATTACGCAATTAGAAAGGAAAATCAAGTGGCGGATGCTGCTATAAAGGTAAAAACAAAAGACAAGGAGATTAAAGGAGGCCCTGCTGGAAACTCTACTCTCCCGCGACCCTGACGAACAGAAAGGGCCACAAAGTGCTCATACGGCAAAGGCTCACAGGGGGTCTCACGGGCAGCATAAACGGAAGGGCCGAAAAGGACAGCCCCTTCGTACCAGGCCGTGGATCAAGGCCTCTCCCCGTCTCCAGCCTCTAGTTTCTAGTTTATAGGTGCCGTGCAAAGGCCAGCAGGTTCCGGTTGATCCGGAGACGGTAATCGGACTGATACAACTCGTTCCCTCTGCGGCGAAACGGGATGTAGACCAACAGGTAGCTCTGGGGGATTATTTGGATCCCGGAAAGCATCGGATACATAGTTTTCGCGGGTTTCAAGAAATCCGCAAGGGTCATCTTCAAACCTTCCACCGCCTCCCGGATGGAAAGCGTTACGGGGTGGAGACGGCCCTCAGGAAACCCGGAGGAAAATTTTTCCCGAGGCTGACCGAGCGTGAGGTGGGAGGAAAATCGAAGCAGGTCCAGAGGCCTTACCTTGAAGGCCGGGAACCAGAACCGGAAGGGAATCTCCGCCCATTCGGGCCGAGGGGCCTTGGGAAGGTTGGCCGCCTTTACCAGATCTGCATATGAAGCAAGCTGAATTCCCCTGACTTCAGCGTTGATACGGTAAAAGGGAAGATAGGAGACCTCCCCTCCTTCCACGGGGAGATGAACGGCCTTCACCCCTTGAAACGTTCCTTTGCCTGCCTGCCAGGCTGATTTGCAGTTTCGGCACACCAGGATCAGGGAGTCCCGATCTCCTTCCAGATCCCAGCCACAGACCGGACAGAGGGCTGGAACAAACCGAATCCGCCATCCGGGAGGCGGCCCCTTCAACAATTCCTTGTCAAAATCCTCAGGCGGATCTTGTACCAAAGGCCGATTCAGGACCCCGTCATAGATCCGGGAATCGACATAGAAAGGGGCATAGATCTGGCTCAGGCTTTCGCCGATAAAGCTCTGGAGAAAAAGGGGGGTTGGGAGGGATTCCCTGGTCTGTCGCTCTATGAAATCGATGAAATCCTCGTGGGACAGACGGGATTTCAGGAAAACACCTCCTGTATCGGAGGCAAGGAACCGGAGTTTAAGGGTCTGGGTCCTGAGCCCGAGGGAGGGGGGAAAGAAGGGGCTCGGCAGGGCAAGACGGCTGATATCAATGATTCGGTGACGAATCCCTTCATTGAGGCAGGAAAAGGCCATGCCCTTGAACCGCCAGTACGGCACGTAGAGCAATTCCTTTCCCTCCGGGACCCTGTGTGGAAGCACATAGCGGAACACGTCCCGGCTCACCAGGAAAGATTTGACCCGGCAAAACCCGCAGGTCAGGAGGCGGTCCGTCTCCTGGAGGATGACCGGAGCCCCGCACTGGGGGCATTGATGTTCGATCTGGAATCCAGTTGGGTTCATACGGGTCAGGAAGAGTCACGCCCGGCCTTTTGGTCCCGGCCAAGAATGCCCGAAGACAAAGACGGGCCACCGTGAGGGTTACAGCCTCTCTCCGCACTGGTTGCAGAAATGGGCACCCCTCAGGTTTTCGCTCCCGCACTTGGGGCAATTAACGGTGCCCGGCGTGTCTTCGACCGGCTTGCCGCAGCGGGGGCAGAACCTGGCGTTCGGAGTCAGGTTCTTCCCGCAACTCGCGCACTTTTTGAAGACCAGGAGCTGGTGCCCGCAACTGGGGCAGAATCTGGCATCCACGGGAACGGGATGCTTGCAATCGGGGCAAAGAGAGCCAGGTGTTTCATCGCCGCCGTTCGGGGTGTGCGGTCTGGCCCCGGCAAAGTACTGGGCGAACATGGCCGGCATCATGAGGCCCATGCCCAGACCCATGCCCTGGCCGGATTCACTCCCCGCTTCCGAGGCCTTCTCCATGGCCATGGCCGCCTTCATCTGCATGAGCTTGTTCATGTCCTTGAAAACCCCCATGCGGGCCCGGTCGTCGATGGCCGCCTGCACTTCCGGAGGAGGGGTAATGGCGTTCACATACAGGCCGCTCAAGGCCAGCCCGAAGCGGCTGAAATCCTCTTGAAGTCGCTTGGCGAGGCCTTCGGACAACTCATCATACTTGGCGGGAAGATCGAGGATGGAATCCATGGTCTCCCCCATGTAATCGTTGAATCGCGAGACGATCACCCGGTTCAGGTATCCCTCGACGGCCTCCGTGCTCATCATGCCCTGGGTCCCCACCAGGCTGTTTATGAAGAGAACGGGCTGTACCACCTGGACGTTGAAGACACCAAAGGCCCGCAACCGGATCAGACCCAACTCCGAGTCTTTGAAGGCCACGGGATCCCGCGTACCCCACTTGAGATTGGTGAAGATCTTCAGGTTGACGAAATAGACCTCAGCCCTCAGGGGGCTTGAAAGTCCCCAGGGGATACTGGCGATCTTGGTAAGTATCGGGATGTTTGCCGTCTTGAGGGTATGCCGGCCCGGCCCGAAGGCCTCAACGGCCCTTCCCTGGTAGAAAAAGACCCCGGCCTGGCTCTCCCGGACGGTCAATTGGGCCCCGTATTTGATCTCTCCGGAACCTCCCTCAGGTATCCGGTGAACCAGTTCCCTGCCCGTCTCGTCGAACCACTCAATAACCTCCAGAAAGACCACGTTGTTTGTTCCCATGCCGGCCCTCCATTGTTTTTGCACCGATTATTTCCCATATCTATCGGAAAAGATGACCTTCAACGTTAATCCCCATAGTGAAGGTGTCGAGCGATGGAACCTGTTTTATGTATGCACCCTGAATCCTCTGCCCCTCGAACTCGTCAAATCGAGGAATTCACAATGATGTCTTTGGCTGAAGGCAGGGATTTTCTTCCGATCCCTTGAGCGGCACGGCAAATAGCCGGTTGATTTGCCTGGGACCTTCGTTTACCATTGAATCCTGGTGGGGGAAATTGATGGAGAGTCCTGAATGAATATTTACAAGCGGATAAAGGATTCCCTCGTTCACGAGGCGGACAAGATCCGTGTAGATGAGGTCCGCATCGGACTGGGGTATACGGCTGTTTTGCTTGAGGACGGCCGCGCCGGCGTGGCCCTGACCTTTCATGAAGGGCCGAGAAGGGGATGCACGGTATTCAAGGGACATTATCCTCTAGCCGGCGGGAGTGCCTCAGAACTGCTCGACTTTTTAGACTCGGGGGACACGGTGGAAGCGGCGGTTGGCCTGGCCACCGCCAATGCCCTGAGTAATACTCCGAAGGAGAATCTCCACGAAGGAGATATCCTGGAAATTCTTCCCCTCCGTTCCGATGACCAGGTCGGGATGGTGGGCTTTTTCGCCCCCATCCTTCCAAAACTCAAAAAGAGGACATCCTCCATCTTCATTTTCGAGAAGATCCCGGAGAAGCAGGGAGACATTTTACCCGAACAGGAGGCCTACCGGTTGCTTCCTCGATGCCAGGTGGCGTTGATCACTTCCACCACCCTCCTCAATCATACTCTCGAACGCCTCCTTGAGGCCGCCTCCCCCTGCCGCGAGGTGGTCCTCCTCGGTGCCTCTACACCTTTGCTTCCGGAGACCTTCCGGGAGACGCCCGTCACCCGACTCTCCGGAGTCATCGTGACCAACCCCGGGGAAATCCTCAGGATCGTGAGCGAAGGGCGCGGCATGCGTTACTTCAAGGGCCATGTAAAAAAGGTGAACCTGGATTTGAAGAGACAAGAGGCATATTGACCTCCGGTTGAATCCTTTCACCTTGAACAGCGTTTTTGACAGGAAGGCACCTCTTTGGTATCTTCACATCCTACATTTGCGGGAGGCCGAAAAGGACAGAATGGCGCAATTCGTCTTCATCAATGACAGAAACAGGGAAAGGTACCTGAAAATCATCGCACCCGCCGGGAAATTCCTGGCCCGTATGGGGATTCACCCCAATGTCCTTTCCTTTGCAGGCCTCGTGTTCAGTGCCCTTGCAGGGCTCCTGTACAGTACGGGCGCTTTCTTCTGGGCGGCCTGGGTGGTTGTCCTTGCGGGTGTTTGCGACAGCCTGGACGGCCTCATCGCCAGGCAGACCCAAAAGACCAGCACGTTTGGGGCCTTTTTTGACAGCACCCTGGACCGATACGGGGACATGTTCCTTTTGCTGGGCCTGGCTTACCACTTTGCCGGAGGCATTCCCTTCTTCTTCCCAGGGATGCCCCGGGTATTGGGAGGGGAGGCCAGCCCCTGGACGGTCATGGTCATCTTCCTGGCCCTTACGGGGTCCTTCATGGTAAGCTACGCCAGGGCCCGAGCCGAGGGACTGGGAATCCCATGTAAAGAAGGGATGATGCAGAGACCGGAAAGGATCACCCTCCTGATCATAGGATCCCTCCTTGGCGCCATCCCCCAAGTCGGTCCCTGGTTGCTCAAATTCGTGCTGCTGCTCCTGGCCGTTTCAACCAACCTGACAGCCGTTTACCGCATCATCCACGTGAGGAATCGTATCCTTAAAGGAAACCCCTGAACATGAAAGAACAGATCCTGTGTCCCCACTGCGGAAAAGTGGTGGAAAGATACCGCAATCCGGTTCCCACCGTCGACATCATCATCGAGGTGGAGGGAGGGATAGTCCTCGTGGAACGGAAAAACCCGCCCCATGGTTGGGCCCTTCCCGGCGGGTTCGTGGATTACGGGGAAAGCTGTGAGGCGGCTGCGGTCCGGGAGGCCAGAGAGGAGACCTCCCTGGAGGTGCAACTCGTATACCAACTCGGAACTTATTCTGATCCAGCCAGGGATCCCCGCCACCACACCATCACCACCGTTTTTGTGGCCAGGGCCGATGGACGGCCCGTTGCCCGGGATGACGCGGCCGGCACCGGGGTATTCACCCGAGACACCATCCCTGGGCCCCTCGCCTTTGATCACGAAAGGATTCTTCAGGACTATTTCAAGGCATGTCCATCCAGAAAATAAAACGGATCATCAAAACCGGCCTGCTACTTTTCCTGCTATTCCTCTCCTGTATCCTCTTCTTAAACCTCCTTGTCCAGCGGCCCGGGTTTCAGGCCTATTTTATAAAAAAGCTTTCGGAAACCGCCCCCTTCACGATCCGCACCTCCAGGATCGAAATGAACTTTTGGAAGGGTTTCGGACTCCTGGTCCACGACCTTGAGGCCCGATCAAAAAGCGGCCTGGGGTCCATCCGGGCCCCCAGAGTCAGGATCATCATGGACCTGGGCCGGCTCCTCAAAGGAGATATAACACCCGCCGGAGTTCACCTGGAGCGTCCCGTTATATACCTTGACCTCCAGGCCCCGAAGGGCAAGAAATCTTCCCTTGCCCCTCCCTCGCCTTCTGTCGGCCTTACCGTTGCCTGGCCCAGGGGCCTTAAAACCCTGTCGGTCAGTGATGCTGAAATCCACTTTAAACAGAGCCCCTTCACACTCACCCATCTCCAGGGCCACGCATCCATGGAAGACCCGTCCTTCCCGGCCCGGATCAAAACAGGAGGACACAGTGACCTGGAACAGAATGGCAGGAAGGCCCGTATCCGATGGAAAGGTGAAATCACACAAAATCCGAACAAGCCGACCCGCCCGGAGATCCAACTGAGCGTCAGCGCCGAGAAGATCCCGTTACCCTGGATTCCTCATCCAAAGAAACTCTCCTTGAAGGACGGCCGCGCGGGAGTAAAAGCCGAGTTGAGATTCCGCCCGGATGGGTCCCTCTCGGTTAAGGGGCAGGCGTTCCTGGAAAGGCCCCGCTTCGACCTCCTCAGTGGAAGTGACTCCAAGACCTACCTATTCCCCCGGGTCTCCCTGGACTTTCGTTCCGTCATCATGGGATCCAAGATCACGGTTCCCGATATTAAGCTGGAGATCGGGGGGACATCCTTTTCCCTGAATCTCGAATTAGACCTCGAAAACCCGCAGGACCCCTCCATACTGCTTGAAGCCGAAAGCGCCCCGATGGATCTTTCTGTTTCCAAGATCTTGTACCCCTCTCCCTTGCTGCCCGGATGGATCCAAACCCATCTCTTCCCCATGCTGAAGGATGGAAAGGTCCAGCTCGCCCGGTTGGCGCTAAAGGGCCCTATCTCCCGGCTCGGGCACTTGGGGACCCCGGCCGATTCCGAGGCCTTCTCCCTTCGATTGCTTTGCCGGGATTTCAAGGTTTCCGGCAAGGAAACGACCGTCCCCTTTGAAAATGTCTCCGCGGATGTAATTTACGAGAAGGGGGATTTCCGGATTTCCCGATTGAAGGCCACCTTCGGGAAATCCGTCATCCGGGAGGCCGCTCTCCTTGTTCGAAGGGTAACCGACAAAAACCCGGCCTATGATGTGCACATTGACGGCACCTTTGATCTTCCAGGGCTCATGGACCTTAAAGGCCTGTCCGTGCTGGGGTCCGAGATCCCCGGGAACCTCGACCGGCTGGGTATAAGGGCGGGCCGGGTGGAGTGCCGCGCTGATTTCCGTTATGAGAAGGGTTGGCCCTACCCCCGGCCGGCGAAAGGAGAGTTCGTTTTCAGGGACGTCCTGATCCGTCAGGAACGCCTGGGGCTCCCCCTGAGCCTCGACATGATCTCCTTTTCTCTTGGCGGAGATGGCGAGAATCGTTTCAAGGGCTCCGGCTCCCTGGGAAAAACCACCTTCCACGCCTTGGGACTTCTCGGGGGTGCGGCCGATGGCTTTCCTTTGCAGTGGGCCAACCTCTCGGCCGAGGTCGATACCGGAGAAGTGCTTCCCCTCTTGTTTTCCCAACCCAACCCGCCCCTCACTTTCAGCCGGCCTGTATCCTGCCGATGGATCCTTGAACGCGACAGGGGCGGTTGGTCCTGCAATGGTAAAATCGCCCTAGAGGGCATGCGCATCAAGATCGGGGAATTGATCCTGGATCCCCCTGAAAAGGAAGGGGAAATTTCCGTTGACCTGAACTCCAGGCCCGGGGGTTGGATTGAGCTGAAATCCCTCCGTTACACCCCGGGACAATCCTCCCTGACCTTTTCAGGAAACTATAACACCCGTACCCGGGAGCTTTCTCCCATTCGGGCGGTCTTTCCCCGTCTCTCCCTTGCCGAAGCGGGGCTCAGGTACGGCCCGGGGCGAGACATGATCCGGGGAATCCTGAAGGGGTCCCTGGAGATCCGTTTCCGTCCCGGGCAATTTTCACTTGAGGAAATTTACGGAGAGATCCGAGGAATGGATCTCTCCTTTCCCGCTCCCTGGGCTTCCTCCTCCGTAAAAGACTGCAGCTTTGAAGGGGGCTTTTCCGGGAAAAAAATAACCTTGAACTCAGGGACCATAAGGATCGGAAACAGATCTTTTTCCGTCCGCGGTGCTCTTACGGGCTGGAAGGGTCTTCAGGGAGAACTCACCATCCATTCCGACTTCCTGGATACGGCCGATTTTTCCCCTCCCAAGGATAGCCGGCCGGGTACGACTCCGGACACTCAGCCCGGCGATTTCCTGGGAAGAACGGACATCCGAATGGAGATCACCGTGAACCGCGGCCGGTGGAAGTCCTTGGACTGGGGGCCTCTCAAAGCCACACTCTGCTACCAGGGCGGTGACCTGTATCTGCGCCGCGCCCGCCTCAGACTCCCCCATGGACTCCTTGACGCCACCGGGCGATACTGGAGGGGAGCGAGGCCGGAGATACTACTTTCGACCCATATCCAGCTAAAAGATCAACCCCTGAAAACCCTTCTTACCAGCCTGGGTATCCGGGACACCCAGATCGAGGGCGACCTTACCTTCCGGGCACTTCTGAGCTTTAAGGGAAGATCCAGGGAAGAATTCATATCCAGCCTTGAAGGGGGCGGCGACTTCCTGCTAGAGAAGGGAGTAATCCGGAAATCCAACGTGCTCATCAAGGTTCTGAATCTCCTGAGCATTCAGAAAATCTTCAAAAAAAGGCCTCCTGATCTCTCAAAAGAAGGTTTCTACTACGAGAGCATCCGGGCCAATGCGGTCCTCAACAAGGGTATCCTCCACACCCGGGACCTCCTCATGAAGAGTCCGGTAATGAACGCGGTCGCCACCGGGGACCTGAATCTGGCCCGAAGGACCTTTGACCTGGAAATGGGGATAAGACCCTTGGAGACCGTGGACACCGTGGTAAGCAAGATCCCTCTCCTGGGCTACATCGTTACGGGGCCCGACAAATCCTTCCTGACATACTTTTTCAAGGTCAGGGGCCCCTGGAAAGACCCCCGGGTTGAATATCTGCCTTTCAAACACATGGGGAAAGGGGTCGCAGATGCATTCAAACGCCTGTTTTCCACACCCGGGCGCATTTACAAGGATCTTTCAGGTGAAGGAAACGGCTCCGGGAAAGGCGAATAAAGATGCCGGACAAAACTGGAATCTATATCCCATGGAGGTGCTTGATCAGCCCGTGAAACCATGCTACATTCGCCGCTCAACCTGGGGTGCGAACCCGGGAAAAAAGACTAACCCCACCAGGACAAAACCGGGGATGACGCCGTTGATAAAGTATTCCCCGGGCCTTGGGGGATGAGAGGGATATTCATCATGTCGAAGCAAGAACTCGTAGAGATCTTCAAGACACGAACCAGGCACCCTTTCCGGCCGAGATCCTCGGACATCATCGAAAGGATCTTTCCCGATTTCAAGCCATACCCCTCTTCGGACAAGTCCCTGATTGCGGGACAATGTGAATTCCTGGACAAGCGTCTTTTCATCATAGGCCAACAAAAGCCCAAACCCGAAGACCTGAAAAGCAGGGAAGACCTCCAGACCCTCAACTACGGGATGTTGACCTCCGATGGACATTCCCAGATTCTCAGCATTCTGAAGGAGGCCCAGGCCTCCGAAAGGGAAAAGACTTTTATCTTCACCCTGGTGGATACTTACGGCGCGGACATCTCCATGTATTCCGCACAGCGCTTCCAGGCCTTTTTCATCGCCCATCTTATTCGAGAATTCCTGACCATACCCCTTCGAACCATTTCCCTGGTGCTGGGCGAAGGGGGCAGCGGCGGAGCGCTTGCCATCCAGGTGACGGATATTCGGGGCCAATTGGATGACGCTCTTTATGCCACCGCTCCTCCTGAAAGTATGGCCTCCATCATCTTCAGGGACGCCAGCCGCGTGGGAGACGCCTTGACAATCCTGAAACCGACGGCCAAAGAGCTGAAAAGCCTCGGGGTGATCGACCGAATCGTACCCTCCCCGAAGGATGTAACAAACGCCGATGAGATGGCCGAAAACATCAAGCAGTTCCTGACAAAATCCATCAAGGAACTCTCCCGGGCAAAAATAAAGAAACTGATAAGAAAACGCTGCAACCGAGCAAAAAAATACGGGGTCTCCAAACAAAGCGGTAAATTTTACGATATCAAGCGATACATCGAGAAGCCCATCAAACGAGCCTTTTACAAGGCTCCTCCGGACATCAAGATCGTGAATTACTCAAGTCTTACTGAAGTCGCGGACGATTACGGGAAGGTCCACACCAAAGAAACCACCAAGGAATTCATTGTCTGCGGTGCAGTGAACGGCCAGGAGAAACGGGTGAAAGGATGCGGGAAACTGATCCCCCTGAACACCTTCCTGGAGAATTACCATGTCTGCCCGGAATGCGGTTACTCTTACACCCTCGGCGCAACGGGATGGATCGATTGTCTGGCGGATCCGGGAAGCTTCCATGAACTCTACAGGAACCTCACCGTTGATCAACTCCTGGAAGAAGACGCAATCACGAGTTATTACCGTGAGTTCCTGGCGCGCCAGGTGGGAAGGTCCCACTTCAAGGAATCCCTGGTCGTGGGAAGCGCCAGGATTCACAATTTTCCGGTTGTCATGGCCATCGGGGAATTTTATTACTGCGGGGGTTCCATGGGAGTGGTCTTCGGAGAAAAGTTCAGAAGGGCCGTGGACTATGCAATTCAGGAGAACCTGCCTTTCATCAGCCTCTGCTGCTCAGGAGGAGCCCGTCTCTATGAGGGAATCTCGGGCCTCATGCAGATGGTCAAAACCATAGAATCCGTGATCCGGCTTAAACGCCAGGGGCTGCTTTATTTGTCCATCCTTACAGATCCCTCCACCGGCGGGGCCATCGCCAGCTACGCGGCCCTGGGGGATATCACCATTGCGGAGCCGGGGGCTCTGGTGATATTCGCTGGTCCCAGGGTCATGAAATCGCGCGGTTTCGAGGTGGACGAAAAGCTGGTTCGTTCCTCCTCCCTGTATCAGATATCCTCGGGCATTTACGACCAGGTCGATTATTACCACGGGATCAGGGGCATACAAGAGATTTGCGAGCGGAAACACATGAAGATGACCGTGGCCAAATACCTGGAGCTGTACTCACGCCTGAATCACCGCCCCAGGAGAAGAGCCCGGAAAAAAACGAGGAAGTCATTTATTTTCTAGGGACCGTCCCTCTTCTTGAAAAGTCGACAGATACTCCCTCAGGCCCGGCTTGAGATAGATTTCGCTGAGGTCAAACCGATTCAAGGCCTTGGCCAGGGTCTTGATCTTGTCCCGGGTGTTGGCCTTGGAATGGATGATGAGGAGCCAGTTCCCCTTTATCCGGCAAAGCCCTCCCGGATAGAACCGGCCGTCCTTTTTGATAATCTCGTAACGGATCTCGATCGAAAGAGCGCGTGCAACCTCCTCCAATTGACCCAGCAACGCATTTTCTTCCAAAGAAAACCCTCCACCAACACAAAATCAAGCCTTCTCACCTGGAGCGGATTCCCTTTCCCCAGGGCGAAGTGATTGCACGGGTATTGAACCCAGATCATGCATGACAAATTTTGAAAGAAGCTATTTATTCAATGATTATAGACTATTGAACGCTTCTCAAAGGTCTCGCCTTGTATCTTCGGCAAACTTGGCAATTGCATAATCCGGGTTAAAAGATATGAACATCTTTCCGTTCAGGGAACGGTTAAGCAGCCCCTTTACCGAATCCGCTTACCGCAAGAGGGGCAATAGTTGAAGGAAGAATCCAATTTCCCCCCGCAAGAGGGGCATTCATCCTTTTTGCTGACTGATCCCGCGCTCCATTCCCTCCCGGGTTCCCGGGGGATGTTCCCGCACCGGTTGCAAGCCAGAAAGGGAACACCCCTTTTTACCGGGAAGAGGGGAATGAAAAACAGGGAAAGGTAATGGTCAACCCTTCTAAGACGTGCCCCAAAGAGCCCACAAGAGGGGCACATCATGGGTTGGTCGTCAAGATCGACCGTTTTAGGCTGAATACCGGCAATGAAAAAAAACACCTTCCTCCCCTCCTCATACCCGGAATAGAAACTCAACTTCCGAATCGAAACACCTGGGACAGGCGGCGTTGATAGACTGTAAAGGAGCCAAATTTTCTCATTTTTTATTCATTTGTCAACAGATGGTTTCCATCTCGAACCACCTATCCATGGTCATTGCGTTTTTCCAAACATCAGGATCTTCCGGGAAAACCGGAACAATATTTGTGTGAGACATTTGCCGGAACCCACCGACGAGAATAAAACCATAGACGAGATCGCCTTCCAGACCAACCTGCTTGCATTGAATGCCGCTGTAGAGGCCGCCAGGGCCGGAGAGGCGGGAAGCGGTTTCGCAGTTGTAGCCGATGAGGTCAGAAATCTTGCGATGCGGGCCGCCGAAGCCGCCCAAAACACGGCCGCCTTGATCCAAGAAACGGCGAACAAGGTCAAGGAAGGATCGGATCTTGTCATCACCGCCAGTGAAGCTTTTGGATCTGTAACGACTACGACGAGCAAGGCAGGAGAGTTGGTCAGTGAAATTGCAGAGGCTTCCAATGAACAGGCCCATGGTATCGTGCAAATCAATCAGGCCGTGGGAGAAGTGGACGAGATCGTCAATCAAAACGTCGTCAAGGTTCAACAGCTGGCTTCAACATCCGAGGAAATCAACTGTCAGGCCGACCGCCTTGACTCCTTCATCGAGGAGTTGCTTGCTCTTGTCGGGGATCACATCAATGCGGAAAGCCATATCTCAGACACATCCGGTACTCCTTTAAAATCGCTGCCGGAAAAAATCTTTCCATCCACAAAAACCGGAGCATCGAAGTCAGGGCCTGACGCAACTTCAGCCTGCCCCCATGAAACATGCGATGCCTTGGAATTGAACTGATGCATTTCCTTGCCAACTTTCGCCTTTTTTGAATCCGGTCGAATGTGATATATTTTCATCTGGTTTGAAAAAATTCCCTCGCACCCCAAGCGTGATTGAAAGGGTGACAACGGGGGATCCACCTCCATGCTTCATTAAACACCATGAGGGAATGCCGTGGACAAGACAGGTATCGTCAGGGATGAAAGATTCATGAAACATGTCATGGGCCTCTACCACCCGGAATCTCCCGAGCGCCTGGAGGCTATCTACGCCATGCTCGATGAATCGGACATGACAGGAATCTGGACGGAGATCCCCGCATCTCCGGTTGAAAGGGAAGACCTCCTTCGTATCCATTCTCCTGAATACGTAAACCGCCTGGCCGATACCCGTGGAAAGGAACACACCTACCTGGACCCGGACACCTCCACCTCGGCGGATTCCTATGATGCGGCCCTCCTTGCGGCAGGAGGCCTGTGTAACGCCATCTCCGCGGTCCATTCGGGGGCATTGAGCAACGCCTTCGCCCTGGTGCGGCCTCCCGGTCATCATGCCGAAAGGAGCCGGGCCATGGGCTTCTGCCTTTTCAATAATGTCGCCGTGGGAGCCCGATATGCCCAGGATCGACTGGGGGTGAAACGTGTGCTCATCGTAGACTGGGACCTGCATCACGGCAACGGGACCCAGCACTCCTTTGAGGAAGATCCCACCATTCTTTACTTTTCCACCCACCAGTACCCTTACTATCCCGGAACCGGTGCCATGGAAGAGACCGGCAGGGGAATGGGGGAGGGATTCACCGTGAATGTCCCTCTTCCCGGGGGTTGCGGCGACCCGGAATACATTGCCGTTTTCAAAAAGATCCTCCGCCCTGTTGCCCTTGAATTCGCCCCTGATTTTATTCTCGTTTCCGCTGGTTTCGACTGCTATATCGCAGATCCTCTGGGGGCCATGAAGGTATCTTCCGAAGGTTTCGCAGCCCTCACCCGCATTCTCATGGAAATCGCGGAAGATTGCTGCCAGGGGCGAATCGTCCTGACCCTGGAGGGAGGATACGACGTCCATGGCCAGGCGGCATCGGTCAAGGAGGTGCTAAAGGTATTGGCCGGACAGTCCGATAGGAGCATAGAGGAACTGTCGGCCGAATCCGGGGGCCGGGCCCTTGATCCCTTGATCGAAAGAGTGAAAGGGATACAACAACCTTACTGGAAAAACCTCTAGCGGCAGGTCGTTGGAAAACCTCTTCACTTACGCGGAGTTGTCTTTCTCCAGTGGGAGGACCTCTCGGGAATCAGCGAATCGATGAAAGCGTAACAAATCCGGTAAATTGCAAGTCATGACAAACAGGGGCCGCTATGGGAAATACGGTGAGACCAAGCGTCTCAACCGTCTCCGCCAGGGTGGTAAAAGGATCTTTTTCCCAACCATGAAGAGTCCGCCCGGCATGGGTACAGAAGAGATGCGGATCGGGAAGGATCAGGCAGGGAAATCCCGGATCCGGGTCCGCCGGGCGCGTCACAGGGAACGGAGATTCATCACCGAGTTGAGCCGTGAGGCGTTCTCTCTTTATGGTCCCTATGAAGAGACCGTCACCCACTGGTTCGATTCGGGGCGGGCGATGGCCTTTGTGGCCCTGTTGCGGGGAAAACCGGTGGGTTTTGTGATGTCGGGCCCCCTTTCCGTCGAAGAGGGTCCTGTGGAGCGTTTCGAGATCCTAGCCATCGCGGTGAGGCCAGAAAACCGGCGCCGGGGTATAGGGGAAGCGCTTCTGGAAAAAACGGAAAAGGAGGCCCGGCGGCTTCACATACCGAGGGTTTATCTCCATACCGCCGCCGAAAACATTCCAGCCCAGGAACTGTTCCTGAAACACGGGTTCCGGCCCCTTTCGAGAAAGAAAAATTTTTATCCTAAGGGGCAAGATGCTCTCACTTTCGTAAAGGACTTGATCGGCCGATAGGGAAAACGTGGGGTTATCCTTTCAAAGTGGAACGGGTTTCCAAAGCCCCATGTTGAACCAAGGATACGATGCCTTTTCGGGAGGGAAAAAATGGCTCAGATAGATGCCTTTTTCAAGCTGATGAACGAACAAGGTGCCTCAGACCTCCATCTCGTCTCAGGGCAGCAACCCGTCCTGAGAATAGGGGGCGAACTGGAAAGGGTCAAATTCAAGCCCCTGGACAACGAC
Organism: Deltaproteobacteria bacterium; assembly: GCA_019310525.1. Classification (NCBI taxonomy): domain Bacteria; kingdom Pseudomonadati; phylum Myxococcota; class Myxococcia; species Deltaproteobacteria bacterium. The sequence continues at coordinate 14,560 of JAFDEE010000017.1, forward strand.
ACTCTGAAATCCATGCTTTATGAGATCACCCCCGAGCCCAAGATCAAAGAATTCGAGGAGACGGGGGATGTGGATTTTGCTTACGAGATCCCGGGGCTCGCCCGATACAGGGCCAACTTTTTCCAGCAGAAATACGGCATAGGAGCGGTCTTCCGGGAGATTCCCTCAACGATCCTGACCTGCGAACAATTGGGGCTTCCCCCCGTGGTTAAACGCCTTGCCACCCTGCCCAGGGGTTTGGTCCTCGTAACCGGTCCGACAGGCAGCGGGAAATCCACGACCCTCGCGGCCATCATCCATGAGGCCAACATCACCCGAAAAGAACACATCCTGACCATCGAAGACCCGATCGAATTCGTTCATAAAAGCGAGAAGGCCGTGGTCAACCATCGGGAAGTCGGAATACACACACGCTCCTTCGCCGCAGCCCTGAGAGGGGCCCTTCGGGAAGACCCGGACATCATCATGGTGGGGGAAATGAGGGATCTGGAGACCATCTCCCTGGCCATCGAGGCCTCGGCCACAGGACATCTGGTTTTCGGCACCCTGCATACCACCAGCGCCGCCAAGACCGTTGACCGGATAATCGAGGTGTTTCCCGTAAACCAACAAGAACAGATCCGAAACACCCTTGCCGACGGTCTCAGGGCTGTGGTGGCCCAGACCCTGTTCAAGCGCATCGACAAGAAAGGCCGGGTGGCGGCCCTCGAAATCATGATCGCCAACCCAGCCGTTCGAAACCTCATTCGGGAGGGGAAGACCTTCCAGATCCCCTCCATGATCCAAACCGGGAAAAAGTACGGAATGCAGACCCTGGACGATGCCATCATGGAACTTCTCCAGAAAAAAATCATCTCCCCGGACGATGCCTACAGCAAATGCGTTGAGAAGAGCAAGTTTTTACCCTTTTTGAAGAACCCGCCCGCCGACTTCACGGAAATCTAAGGGGGATTCTGTAACGGAAAAGGATTCCTTTTTTCGATAGGAGGCATCCAAAAATGAGACAACAACAGATCGATCATATACTGACGGCCATGTTGGAATCCTATGACAATGTCTCAGATCTCAACATCACGGTCGACAAGCCCTTCCAGGTGGAATCCGCCGGGGAGCTGAAACCGGTCTCCCTTAACCCTCCCATCGAGAGGCTGACCCCCTTCCAGGCGGAGATCTTCGCCCTCAACCTGATCAACGGGGATCGGAGATTGACCCGGAATCTCCTCAGGGAAGGTTCCTGCGACACCTCTTACCAGTTGGCGGGCAAGGCCCGGTTCAGGGTGAACATTTTTTCCCAGAAAGGGTATTACTCCACTGTAATGAGGCAGTTGGCCACCCGGGTGCCTACTATCGAGGAACTGAAACTGCCGGGGGCCTTCCGCAAGATGGCCCAGGAACGAAACGGGATCATTCTGGTTACGGGGGCCACCGGAACAGGGAAATCGACCTCGCTGGCCGCCGTCCTGAACCTTATAAACGAGACGAAGTCGGTTCACGTGGTCACCCTGGAAGACCCCGTAGAATACGTACACTCTCAGAAAAAGGCCACTTTCAACCAGAGAGAGCTGGGGGTGGATTTCGATTCCTTTGCCTCGGGTCTCCGTGCCGCCTTGCGGCAGGCGCCCAAGGTGATCCTCGTGGGGGAGATGCGGGACAGGGAGACCGTCGAGATCGGGCTCTCAGCCGCCGAAACCGGGCACCTCGTCCTGAGCACCTTGCACACGGTGGATGCGGGCCAGACCGTCAACCGGATCGTAGGCATGTTCGAACAGGAAGAGGAAAAACAGATCCGGATCCGCCTGGCGGATACCATCCGCTGGATCGCCTGCCAGAGGCTGCTCCCCAAAGTGGGAGGAGGGCGCATCGCGGCCTTCGAAATCCTGGGGACCAGCCTCAGGGTCAAGGACACCATCCTGAACGGAGAATCCGAGGGAAAGACCTTTTACGAGATCATAGAACAGAGCCGCCCCTTCGGCATGATGACCTTTGACCAATGTATCGCGGATCTTTACAAAGAGGGACTGATCACCGAGGAGACGGCCATAAGCTACGCTTCCCGAAGGGCCGTGGTGGGCCGCGCCATCGACGCCATCAAGGCTGCCAGGGGTGAAAAAACGACGAGCATCGAGGGCCTGGCCATCGACAAAGAGTACGGGAAGAAAGACCGGCCCTGAAATCCAGATTTTGAGGAGACTGTCCCATGGAGGTGACCTGCGAACACTGCGGGGTGAAAATCAAGGTGCCCGATGAGAAGATCCCCCGGGACAAACGGATTAAATTGACCTGTCCCAAGTGCGGGCAAAAGTTTCCCCTTCCTTCCCCGAGAGGACCGCAACTGGACGATCTTTCACAAGGTGGACAAGGGGCGGACAGGGAGCCTGATTCTTATGGATACAGGGACTATGCGGAGGACGAGGAACTCGTCTTCTTCGAAGAAGGAACCCTGTTGGCCCTGGTCCTGGAGAACAACCCCGAGCATCTGGAAAAGATCACCGGGGCCTTGAAGGAATTAGGATATCAATGTATTCCAGCGCCCGACACCCGTGATGCAACGGGGAAAATGCGGTTCCACCGGTTTGATCTCGTGATACTCTCAGACGGATTCGACGGCCAGACGCTGGAAAGGAGTCCCGTGCTGAACTACCTTAACCGGATGTCCATGTCGGTCCGCCGCCGGATGTTCGTGGCCCTCCTGGGAGACCGCTTCAAGACCATGGACCACATGATGGCCTTCGCCATGAGCGCCAACGTGGTGATCAACAAGAAAGACCTGGAAAGGCTGACCCTCGTCCTCAAAAAGGCGGTCTCGGAAAACGACAAATTCTACAAGATTTTCATGGACGAGCTGAGGGAACTGGGGAAAATCTAAGGGAACCCCTTACCGGACTCCCACCGGGTCAAGCCGGGAAGGCAGGATCAGGGCCCCCTGGACGGACTCGAGCAGTCGCCCCCAGATCTTCCTGACCTCTTCGATCCGATCCGGATCTCCGAGGGCCCACACCGAACCCCCGCCCCCTGCCCCGGCGAAACGCGCCCCGCAACCCGCCCTTTCAGCGGAAGTGATCAACTCTTCGGTCAAGGGAATCAAGGCCCCGGGAGTAATCTTCCTCCGCACGGCCATTTCTTCCCTGAGGAGGTGCTCAGCCTCCTCCCAATCCTCCCTCTTGAGGGCACTGGCGAACCCGGTGACGATCCGGTTGGCCCGGATCCATCCTTCCCGGGTGGCACCCGTGAAAAAGTCGTGGATCCATCCCTTATTGATACGTGAGGAAACATGGCCCTTTCCGCTGTAAGCTACCAGGATTCTGCGGGAAAGGGAAACCAGGCCTTTTCGATCGAGCAGGGATTCCCTCCAGAGAGGCCTCGCCGGGTCCCCGTATCGCCACCTCCAGCAATGCACCCCCCCGTATACGGCCGCCGCCTGGTCCTGGAGTCCGCATTTTCCCGGGCTCACGGCGTCTTCGAGTTGGTACCCGAGATGTAGGATCTCCCTGGGGGCCCTGGCCTTTTTTCCCTCGAACCGGACAGAGGCCTTGTCCAGGGCTTTCAAAAGGGCCACCAGGGCCGTGCTGGAGCCTCCCAAGGCGGATTTCACCGGTACGGCTGCCTCGATCCGGACATCCAGGCCGTGGAACCCAAAGTGGGATACGGCGGCAAAAAAGATTCCGAAGGGAGAATGAAAAGGGAGTTTCTCGAAAGGAGCGGTCTCCACCCGGCTGAAACCTTTTGAAGCGATCCGCACCCACCCTTCCTGAAAGGGGCGCAACGATACCCTGGTCCGCAATCCCAAGGCCATATTGACCGTTACAGGGCCTTCCCCTTCCAGGGGGAGGGCAAGGCTCTTGATGTCCCAGGTGCCGCCTGCGTCGATGCGGCAGGGGGCTGAGGCCTCCAGAAATTGTTCTTCCAGTATCCCTTTTATGGAGAGCGGCTTCATGGGTCCTCGAAAACCCCAACGTCTCAAATTTTAGGGCAGCTTCTAAAGGGGCGGGCTCCACTTGTTGGTTGCACCGTCGTAAGACCAGCAGTCGTTGAGGGCCTTTCTGGTGGTATACTGCGGGTTGGCCGCCCAGGTAAGCATCTGTTGGTGGGCCTCGTTGAGTTTCTTGAATTTTTCGGCATCTCCCCCCATATCGGGATGATGCACCTTAGCGAGCCTCTTGTAGGCCGCCTTGATCCTCTCCACCTGACCCCCGGCGTAAAGCTCCTCCATCTTGATGTGAAGCCGTTCCAACGCCCGTTTTTCCCGTTTCGAAAAACGGGGCCGAACCCTTCGGCAGGGCTTGATGGATTCAGGAGGCAAATCCTTTTGGTGGTTCTTGTTCAGGAGAAAGAGGGAAGCATAGCTCTTGGAGTTCCTGTTCTCAATAATCTGATACCACTCCTCGCTCGCTTCAAGGATGAGCCGCTTCAGGTCGTCGGCGGGCTTCTTTCCGGAAGTGCGTGCCAGGAGGAACCTGGAAATGGCACCGGACCAAACGGGCAGGACATCCAGGATCACGTGATGGCGGTCAAAGGAGAAAGCCGCATACCGGGCGTTGAACACCCTGAGCAATCCTTTGGAAAGGGACAGGACCCAGAGCATCTGCTGGCGACACTCATCGGAACAGTATCGCCTTCGGCCTTTCAGGTCCTCCGTGCCGCAGGCGAGGCACCGCCTGGTCCTGGACGGACGCGATGAGGGGGTTATGGCGGTCAGACTTTTCATGATATCCACGGGGCCCCGCAAGGGGGAGCAACGGGGATTTTCCATTCCTCCTTGAAAAAAACTTCTCCCGAAATCAGGGAACAATCCATGATTTTAAGGGAGCGGATTCAAACTATAGCCTGAAACGGCCCAATAATCAAGGCGCAGGGCTCACAATCTTCCCATGATCCCGGCTTCCGCCCTGCCCCGGTGCCCCGCCGGGCTGCCCTCTTTCCTGAATCCTTTATTGACCTTGAGGGAGGGTTCTTTTATACTCCCACCCTTAAACAAGGTCCAAAGATCCGTTCTTCCCTCTCTGCCTGTTTATCAGGAAGGGGACGGCGGTGTTACACTCCCTCCCCGGCATAGACCGGGGAACAAGGAAAGGTCAATATGGGTAGGATAAGCCGATTACTGGTCGCGGTCTCCTTCTGCTTCTCTCTTTACTCCGCAGGTTGCACTCCAACCAGGACTCAAGTGGTCACGCAGCCCGTTACGAAAAGTGTACCCGAAGAACGAGAATCCAAACCTTCCGCCCCTCTTCCTCCCCAAAAACATGAAACCAAGCCGTTGCCTCGCCCGGCGGAAAACGAAACAAAAGAAAAAGAACAGGCTCATCCACCCGAAAAAGAAGAAAAATCTTGCGAAATCTATCCGGTACACGCGCCCGTTACCCTGACGAATCAGGAATTGCTGGATTCCGCGCTGGAGTATTGCCAGGCATCCAATGATTTCTGGGAGCGCGGAGACCTGGACAACGCCCTGGATGCCCTGGACAAGGCCTATTCCTTGATCTTGAAGGTAAACACCGATGACGATCCTGAGGCCCTTCAACAGAAGGAAGACCTGCGTTTCACCATTTCCAAGCGGATCATCGAAGTTTACAGCTCCCGGTTCACGGTCGCCAACGGGCTCCACAAGGCCATTCCCCTTGTTATGAACAAGCACGTGAAGCGGGCCATCAATTCCTTCAAGGGGAGGGAGAAAAAATTCTTCCTGGATGCCTACCGCCGCTCCGGGAGGTACCGCCCGGCCATTGTCAAGGCATTAAGGGAGGCCGGACTCCCTGAGGAACTCTCTTGGCTGCCCCTGATCGAAAGCGGATTCAAGGTGAGGGCCATGTCACGGGCCCGGGCCCTGGGGATATGGCAGTTCATCGCCTCGACCGGTTACAAGTACGGGTTGAAACGGAACTCCTGGATCGATGAAAGGATGGACCCTGAAAAATCCACACAGGCCGCCATCGCATATCTCAAGGAACTGCATCAGATCTTCGGGGACTGGACAACAGTCCTGGCCGCTTACAATTGCGGCGAAGGAACGGTGTTAAAAAAGATTCGATCCCAGCGGATCAATTACCTGGACCACTTCTGGGACCTGTATGAAAAGCTTCCCAGGGAGACGGCCTCTTACGTGCCCAGGTTCATGGCCGTGCTCCACATCCTGAATAATCCCGCTGCGTATGGTTTCAACCTCCCTCCCCTCGATCAACCTATTGAAACTGAAAAGGTTACCATCGACAAGCAGGTACACCTGCGGACCATTGCGAAACGCCTTGGGATAAACTATCGACTATTGAAAGAGCTTAACGCAGAGCTTCGCAGGGAGCTCACACCGAACTCTGCTTACGAGCTCAAGGTCCCCAAGGGCAAGGGGGACGTGCTCCTCGCCGAACTCCAGGACATCCCGGCCTGGCGCCCCCCTCAGCCCAGATACCTTATCCATCGCGTGCGGAGCGGAGATACCCTCTCAGGGATCGCGAAGCGGTACGGCTCCTCGGTTCGTTCCATCATGGCCGCCAACGGATTAAAAAGCAGGAGCTATCTGAAGGTGGGATGGAGGCTGAAAATCCCGACCGGGAAAGGCGGATACATCTCATCGCGAAAGGGGACCCGGGCCTATATCCTCAAGCCCGGGGAACGCCTCGTAAAATACAAGGTCAGGCGGGGGGACTCCCTTTGGACCATCGCCCGCCGGTACAACACAACCACCAGGGCCATTCAGTCCATCAACCAACTCCGGGGCACCCGGTTGAAAACCGGACAGATTCTCCTGATTCCAAAACCCACACCCGCAGGTCCCCCACCCTCGACCAGGCAGTATACCGTGCGGCCCGGGGATTCCCCTTACCTCATTGCCAGACGGTACGGGATGGATCTTGCAGCCTTTCTGAAGCTGAACAACCTGACTCCCCGGAGCACTATTTTCCCTGGACAGGTGCTCCGGATCCGGGAATAATGACAATCCGGTGTTCATCCATAAAGCAGGCAATTTTGTTCAAGGTCAAGGAAGGCGAAGATTTTAACCGCCCCGCTAGGCATCCCAAACGGGACAGGCATCCATACATTGAAGTATTTCGAGGATTAAAATCTGAGCCTGACCTGTCTGCCGTGCCTGCCTGTCCCTTGGAATGGCAGATAGGTCTGGCATAGGCAGGCGCAGAGATTGGGTGAAAGGGCCATTTATAGATGGACACCATCTAAGCTCCTTCGCCGGAACCATTTTCCTTCTAAGAGACAGCCGTGAGGAGGTAGAGAAATGAAGGCGATGGTACTGGAACGAATCACCCGGTTGAGTGAAAACCGGACACCCTTGCGTCTTGTTGATTTACCGGAACCCGAACTTTCGGACCGGGACATCCTTGTGCGTGTCGCGGCCTGCGGGGTCTGCCACACCGAGATTGACGAAATCGAGGGAAGGACTCCTCCACCCTCTTTTCCTATGGTCCTGGGACATGAAATCATCGGTAGGGTGGAGAAAATGGGTCCCGGGGCCCGCAGGTTCAGGGTCGGAGACAGGGTGGGCATCGGCTGGATCCATTCGGCCTGCGGGAGGTGCGAGTTCTGCGTTGATGGAAAGGAGAACCTGTGCCACGCTTTCAAGGCCACGGGAAGAGACGCCCACGGGGGATACGCAGAATATACAACGGTTCCGGAGGATTTCGCCTACCCCATTCCGGAGTACCTGTCGGACTCCGAGGCGGCCCCCCTCATGTGTGCCGGAGCCATCGGGTACCGGTCCCTGAGGCTTTCAGGACTCCAGGACGGCCAGAATCTGGGACTGACGGGTTTTGGGGCCTCCGCCCATCTGGTGTTGAAGATGGCCGCTTACAAGTACCCCAATTCAAAGATATTCGTCTTCGCCCGAAGCAAAAAGGAGCGGGATTTTGCAAGGGAGCTGGGGGCAGTCTGGGCCGGGGCCACAGAAGATGCTTCGCCGGAAAAACTCCATGCCATCATCGATACCACACCGGTGTGGAAGCCCATTCTTGAGGCCCTGAAAAACCTGGAGAGGGGAGGAAGGCTCGTGATCAACGCCATCCGAAAGGAAGCGGTGGACAAGGAGGTCCTTCTGGGTCTGGACTACCCGGAACACCTCTGGCTCGAGAAGGAGATCAAGAGTGTGGCCAACGTGGCTCGGATCGACATCACCGAATTCCTTCAGGTTGCGGCCGAGACGGCCATCAGACCGGAAATCCAGGAGTTTCCTCTGGAAGAGGCCAACCACGCTCTGGCTGAACTCAAGGACAGGAAGATCCGAGGGGCCAAGGTGCTGAAGATCGGGTCCTGACGCGCCCGAAACCCCGCTTTCACCTTAAAAAACTTTTATCCAAAAGGAGAGACGCCCATGAAAAGGATCGCTTGTCTCCTGGTTTTAGCCCTTTTGCCGATCGCCCTTTTCTGCCGGGACGTGCGGGCCGAGACAAAAGAGAACGCGGAAGTCATTGTGGAAAAGGCCCGCATCGTGCTGGAGGAGATGATGCTCAGCAGAGACGGGGGAATTCCCACCTGGCTCATCAAGAAATGTGCCGGGCTCGCGATCATACCCGACATGATAAAGGGGGGTTTCGTGGTAGGGGGTTCCTATGGGAAGGGCATCGTGATGGCCCATAAGGACGGGAAATGGACCGGGCCGGCCTTCATCTATCTCGGTGCAGGGAGCTTCGGATTCCAGATCGGCGTCCAGTCAACGGACCTGATCCTGGTCATAGTCGGGCAAAAGACCCTGGAATCCTTCTTGCAATCCCAGTTCAAGCTGGGCGCGGACGTAGCCGTCGCCGCCGGCCCCGTAGGAGCCCAGGCAACGGCGGCCACCGAGATCATGCTTAAAGGGGGCATCTACTCCTATTCCCGGGCAAAGGGCCTCTTTGCCGGTATCTCCCTGGAAGGGGCAGGCATCGGTACCGACTTTGACCTGAACCGGGCCCTCTATACTTCCGTGAGCACCACCAGGGATATCCTGTTCGGTGATCACGAGGCCCCTCCAGCCGCGCAAGAGCTGATCGCCGTCCTGAACAAGATCAAGTAAGTGAAGGATTTTTAAAATCGGGTATCCCACCCCTTTCCTTCGGCCGGTGATCTGCCATGACAAGGCCAAAAAGTGTGTTCGACAAGACTTACGAACACTACCTCTCACGGATCCGGGACCTCTCCCTTCCTGCCCTCCAGGAGAGGCTCGGCATTGAGGTCCGGGGGGAGAGCGCCGTCATCCCCTTGTTCGGGAGACCTTACAGGGTATCGGGCGAGGGTGTTTATGATCCCCTCGGGAAACAGCCGCCCTTGGAAGTCAGCGTGATCCTCTGCCGATACCTCCTTATGTGCCCGGAGGAGGAGCCGAAAAAATCAGAGTGGGTATCCTTCAGGGATTTCAGGGATACGGCCCCTTTGAGGAATTACTTCAAGCAGGAGGTAGAAGGGGCCATTACAAAGGAATTTACCCGGAAAACCCGGGATTTGGCCAAGGCAAGTGGTTTATTGGGGGGGGTACCTCTCACGGAGGAATACCCCCATGACATCACCGTACGGTTCCAGGCCCTCCCTCGGGTCCCGCTCTTGATGCTTTTCAACGACGAGGACGATGAATTTCCCGCCGCCTGTTCCGTCCTTTTCGAGAAAAGGGCTGAAAAATACCTGGACGGTGAATGCCTGGCAATCCTGGGAAGGCTCCTTTTCACTTCCTTGATCAGCGCCTATGAAACCAAACCGCCCACCCTCCACCTTCAACCGTGAATTAAAATTCGTCTGCGCTTAGCGAAACCTCCCCACCCTTCACTTTGCATGCTGGAAATAGTAGGCCACACCGTCGTTGTATCCATTTCCGAATCCCAGGAGATTGTTGCCCATGGAAACGCCGCTCGGATCCAATTCAAACTGAACTGCACGGCCGAGGCTGACTCCGGGCTTTCCCCCAACCCCCATCCCGGCGGAATCGCCTCCCAGGCTGAAATTCTTCCCAAGGTCTTCGGCGAATTTCCGTGCCGCTTTCACGATCTCCCCGTAATCCTCCAGTTCCAGGCTGAACGCCGCCACGGACCAGATGGAGACGTCGATCCCCACCAGTGCACCCACCAGGTAGCTCGTGGCCTGTTCGTAGAGATTTCCGATCAGGCTCTCCAGTATGGCCCCTTGGGCTCCTGTATCCAGTACTGCTACGACCCTGTATGTCTCTGGATCCACCTCCAGCCAGGCCCATCGCGGTTTCCCGTGGATAAAGGCCGGCCGGCTCGGAAACAGGACGATCCGATCCGTCTCCGTGAGATGTCTGATGATGGGCTCTGGGTACTTCCTCTCCTTGAGTTGACGCAGGAAGTCCTCCTGGTTCTCGGAATCCACGGCGATCAAGCGGGTGCCTTCGGGGCAATGGTTCCAGATCTGGAAAAGGCCCTTGGCTTCCCCGGAGAGGGCGCTTGCCTCAAAACGGGCGGAGGCCAGACCGGAGAGGATATTGAAGGCCCGGGCGGCCCTTGGATCCGGAGAACGATGGATCTCGTTAAAGGGGCGGATTAAGTCCATAGTGGTTTCCAACGGGGTTTCTCCTTCCGGTTTGACCAAGGTCACCATGATACACCGCCCCAGTGACGTACGGCCCGTCACCAGGCCGAGGGTTTTTTCCAAATCCTCCTCGTAGCGCGTCTGGGCGGCAATGAAGCGGGCCAGCACACCCCGGGCGTACCACCTGAGGGCTGATAGGGCGTCGGGCCGGCCCGGGATCTGCCTCCGGAACCGCCTGCGGGCCTGCTCCAGCCCGGCAAGGGCGTAACCCGGCAGGTCCGGGAGGTTGATTCCCAGGGTATGGAACACCCCCGTGATATCGGTGTTCTCCTTGAGTCTCATCACCCGCCGAAAGGTATCGCCGTCGGCGTCCACTTGAACGGCGCATCCCAAGACCTGGTACGCGGAGGTGTCCACCGCGGATTCATCGTCCGTTACGATCCGCCCCGAGGGCCCGTCCAGGACGGCCTTGTAAAGGATCCGCCCCTTTCCCGGAGCCTTGGTGTATCCTATGTCGAATGCCCCCCTGCTGAGATCAGGAACCTTCAAGGAGGCGGTAAGCACCGTTACCGTCTCCTCCTCTTCTCCTCCCCCGGCCAAGGCACCTGAGAGTTCGCGCATCTGCTGCTCCCGGCCTTTTCCCTTTGGACGCACGATGAAATCGACCGAGATACCCACCACTTCCGTCTGTTCATCCTCAACGGGTTTCACCCGGTAATCCACAAGGCCCTGGAGTTCCCTGACGTTTTTCATGAAAGGGGCGACCAGCACCCGCTCCCGGCCTTCAGCGTCCCGGTAGCGGAGCCCCGGGCACTCAATCATGGCGATCTTTTCCAGCCCTGCGAGCCGTACCAGGGTCTGGCGGCCCTTTTCCGTGAGCTTGACAATCACCCGTTCGGTCCGTATCCCCTGCCGGTTGAGAACGATCTCAGCCAGCCGGGCGAAATCGGACTCCGTTCCCCAGTTCTGGGTCAGGACCGCCTCGGGACAGTAACGTACCGCCCAGGGCGACCCCTTTGAGGGCAGCCAGCGACAGCCTGAAAGCCGCTTCTTGAGATCCCCAAGGTTCTTGAGGGATTTGAGGTCTTCCCGACCCGCAAGGGTCATGGCCGGCGGCGGGATGTATTCTCCCCCCTCAACTCCCCCCTCCAGTCCTACCTTCTTGGCCCGAACCCCTCCAGGTCGCCTGAAATCCAGCACCCTTCGCCGGGCCATGAGGGCCTCCACCTTCTCTTCCACCTCCTCCCAGAAAGAAGACCCGAGAGAATCCTCCACATCGAGCCTGGCGATTCTGAAGATCCCATCATCCACTGCTTCATTGCTTAGAGGCCTTGAAAGTTTCGGGAGCATCAGGGATCCCACGGCCCAATCATCCAGCTGCGTATCTTCCGGTATGGAAAAGAAAAAGATCCCCCGGCGGGTGTGCCCGGCAGGGATCACCGTGTTCCCATCCATCCCGAAGATCAGGGTATCCTCCGCGGAAAGGGGGAAGAGGAGCCCGGGAATGTCCTTCGTTCCCACCGATGCCGCGAAGTTTGCAAGACTCCGGTGGGGAAGCATCGCCGCCTCGTGCCGGAGCCGTTCCAATTCCTTTTCGCGTGCCGCGGCCTTTTCCGGATCAAAAGCCCGGTTCTTGTTCTTGAGAACGATCAGCTCCCCGACCCGGGCATGTCCCCGGCCCCCTTTATCCCGGATCGTCGCCTCAACGGCCACAAGACGGCTTCCAAGTCCGCTGATATCCTCGATGGGGCCGGCCCGGTGGATCACCACTTCCACACCTTCGCCTTCGGCATCGGGTTTTTGGGGGAGGCGGTCGGGCGGGAGGGGGTTCCCCAGGGGAACCGCCACGGATCCACCCCTGAGATCCACGACTATCTCTCCCTTCACCCCGGTATCGGCCAGTTCCTTAGGAATACGGAACACCAGGCGGACCGGATTGCTGGAGCCCGGCGTGAACAAGGTGGGCCTGTAATAGCCCAAGGGGATGCAGCCGGTTACAGGGTGGAGCCTGAAAAAGAAACTCCCCTTGGGTGTCGGCAACCGCAAGAGAAACCGCTCGGCAGGGTGGACATTCAGGTGCGCCTGGAGCTTTGAAGTAAAGACGCCCCTTACCACCCTGAACAGGCAGTCATCCCCTGCCTCGACCGTGTCGATCTTCGTCAGGTCCTCGTATCCGGTCACCCTGAAGGAGAAGGCATCGGAGAGGCGCGTGGGCTCACGGGTCGGAAGTCTCTCCAGGGCGCCCTTTTCTTTCGGTGCCATGATTCCGGATATGGGAAGATCCAGGTGGCCGTAACGGGTATCGTAGAAATGAAGGGAGGCCTGCCTCATATTTTCCGATGGGACCATGAAAAGGATCGTCCCCTCCACCGGTTCCCCCGGCTCCACGGCAAGGGCCGTCTCACCGGGTAGGATCAAGGGAGCCTCCGCCAGCCAAGTGATCTCGGAGACCGGGTAGGAGCGTTCATTGTTCCATCTCAGGAAAAGATGCCGCTTGAGGTCCGGGATCAGGTATGTCGGCACCCGCTCCTCGTAGCGGAGGGGTTCACCGCCTCCCTTGACCCAGGCGGCGGGGTGGTTGGACCCGTCCGGGTAAACAGCCACCCTTTGGGAGGGGAGAATGTTTTCAAGGGACAGGGTCAGCGCCAGGTACCGAAATCCGTCTGGCGCATCGATACCCCGGAGTCGGGAGAGGAATAGGGCCTCCCGGAGACGAAACCGGACGGCCTTGTTGGCCGCCGTAAAATCCAGGGGGATCCGCTTGGTGACCTGCACCTCGAATCCCACCCGGTCCTCCCCTGAGACCGATCGTGCTATTTCCGGGTCATAGGGCCTGAGGGGCGGGCCGATCTTCCAGGTGACCGCCTCCGGGGCGGCGATCTCTCCGCCCAGGGCCGCTCTGGGAAAATCCACTTCCCTGGCAGCGGAATAAAGGGTGTTTTCCCCGTCGGGGTTGTGGTGGGAGAGGACCACCCGGAGGGTGGTCCGGCCCTCCTCCGACACCTCCTGCTGGATGCTGGAGGCGAGTTCCCGGAAAACCCGGGCCACCTCCTCCGGCCGCGTGGAGATGACGAAGCGTCCCCCGGTCCGATCAGCCGCGTGGGCGAAGACTCCGTCCTTGTCCTCGTCCACCATCCCCAGCCACAGGCAACGGATCCTGGCGTCCCTTAATTGACCTAAAAGTACGTCGAATTCCTTCTCCTGCTCCTCGTCCACCCTCAATGCGGCATCAGTGAGGTAGACCAGGTACCGGCGGGAGGAAGGAACAGCCTTGAGGGTCAACAGGGCCGTACGGACCGAGTTGAGGATGTCGGTGCCCCCCTCCCCCCGCATCAGGGACAGGGCGCGAATCAGGGCGGTCTTGTCGCGGGTCAACACCTGACGGACCGTGCACTCATCCGTAAAGGTCATGATCTGGGCCAGGAAGTCTTCCGGGAGCTTGGTGACAAAGGATCGCAGGGTCTGCCTCACCTTTTCGATCCGGTAGTCACAACCCTCATTTTCAGGGGATTTATCCATGGAGCCGCTGTTGTCGATCACAAGGCTCATGACCGGTATGTCAGCGATTTGCGCCCGCCTGGGCCGCTCGAAGACCACCCTGTACTGGTTGCCGAGGTTTCTGGCTATCCGATCGAAGATCACCTCCAGATCACCGAGATCCCGTGCCCGGTAATAGGCCCCTCCTCCCAGGGAGGCGATTCTCTTCAGGGTGTCCACGTCGGACTTCTCGCCGAATCCGATGGTGAAAACCGGAATTCCGGCCCCCTGGACTCCGGCGAGAACCTCCTCCTGGGTGGCCTTGCTGCCGGGACCCGTGTCGTTGAAATTGGCGTCCACCCCATCGGTGAAAACGACCAGGGCCGGCCTGTTCTTTCCCCGGAGTGTCTCGAGCCCCATCAAGATGGAATCATAGAGGGCCGTGGCCCCGCCTGCACGGACCTTTTTGAGGGCTGCCAGCAGGTCCTTCTTGCTCTTTCCGGGAAGTCTCCTTGGCCTGGTATCAAAATCAATCACTGTGATACGGGCATCCCCCGGAAGGCCCTTGATGAAGCGGGCCGCGGCCTTCAAGGCCTTCTTCATCTGCCCCTTCATGGACCCGGAGGAGTCGAGGAGCAGGGTTACCTCCAGGGGCGTCTTCAGGGGCTCGACCGACAAGACTTTGGCCTCCGCCCCTGACTCGGTCACGGTCAGGTTCTCGGGGGTGGGAACAACCTTCTTCCTTTCCTCTCCCACCAGGGAGATCTCTACGACCCCTTTCCCTTCGTCGGCCCCCGCCTTCAATATCTCGAGTCTGCCCGTTCCCTCCTCCACAAAGGCCTCGGCAAGGGACGGGGGCCAATCCACGATGGTGGTCCGCCCGGCCTGTACCGGTATCATGTGGCTTTCAAGGTAAGTGATATTTTCCTGCTTCCTCGGATCCACCTGGAGCTTCCAAAGTCCAGGGGGGAGCCAGAAGACGGCCTCACCCGTCGGAGTGCGGTCCCCCTCCATTGAGGCCTCCGTAAACCCGGGGTACTCGTAGTCTCCGTCGAACTCGGGCAAGGCTCTCGCAGATCCGAACGGGACGTTCCTGAGCAGGATCCCGCCAAGGGCATCCCCCTTTTTAAGTGGTGAAAGGGCAGGACCGGGTTCAAGGCTGACCGAGACTTCCGCTCCGCCCTCTCCCTCCACCCATCGCGCCGTCCAGAGGGTTCGACCCGCAAACTGAGGGATATCTGAAAGCTCGTGCCTGGGACCATGGACCCGGTAGCATTCATGACCATAATCCACCTCGTGCCGGAGTTCTCCGTCGCAGCGCTCGTATCGGCCCTCGAACTCGATATCAGCCTTTTCGCAGGTCACATCCAGTCGCAAATACCGATCACCGGGGTGCTCCGTGTAAAAGACAAAGGCTTCTCGATCATCCTCTTCCAAAACAAAGGTAAGCCCCTCGCCCTCCCTGAGAACGGTCTCCCGGATGATGAGGACATCGCAACGATCCTGCGTGGGGAAAAATTTCATCCATAGAGTCCTCTGTTCCGATTCCTTGAGCCGGGCCGCGATCTCTTCTTCCGTTTCGGACAGAATCTCTGCGCCCTTTTCCCGGAGCCTCCGGAGCAATTCCTCCCGGCCTTGACTACGGTCCATCCAGGGCAAGGAAAAGCTCCAGGACGACCCGGAAATATCCCTGGAAAGGCCTTCTCTCCCGGTCGTATCCGGAAAGGTATCTTGTCCGTCCACCCTGTACTCCACTTCTTCGGGCACCGTCCCGTCGCCCACCGGGTTGAAGGGGAGGGGAGGCGCTTCTGCCCAAAGGTTGAAGGGAAAGGCAAAAAAAAGAATCATCCCGATAAAAACTATGGAACGATGACAGACTCTTGGTGCGCCCATGGGAAAATCTCCTTCGATTTTGGGTCCGTCCGCAAACTGGTGATTTCATTCAAGGGTAAAGAGGGGAGGGCCGAAGACATTCGGCACCCCACTATTGCCCTGACCCCGGAAAAGCTGCCGTAAAACAATATAGCATGGATGATTCCATGAAAAAACCCGCGGTTTCCAGGGCGTGCCCCACTCCTCCTTCGCTTACATGAATATCCCCGCCGTTCCTTCCAGCCCTCCTTCTGAATATCCGCCCAGGCCCCTTTCCCGTATTTTTTTCTTGCATTTCGTGGCACCAATTATTTATGATCGCTCCGTTTGAGCAGTAAGTACTTTTCCGGACCGTTCACGCGGTCCTGTCGTTTTTTTGGGGCAAAATAGAACTACTAAAACAGTATGAATTCTTCGTCGGCATCAACTGAGGCCTTTGAAAAACGTTCGATTTTGTTCAAGGTCAAGGAAGACGGAAATTTCAACCACAGGAATACATTACAGTATTTCGAGGATTGGAATTTGAGTCTGACGCAGAGATTGAGCAAAAGGGGATGTTTTTCAAAGGCCTCGGACCGCTGCCGGAGAATATACAACCAACGCATTTTTGTTTGAAAAACTTGGAAGGTTAGAAAAGGAAAGGGAATCATGAGCTTCCAGAAACGACTGTCGGCAGGAAAATTCGTAGTCCTGGCCGAGTTGAACACTCCCAAAGGGGTGAACATCTCGGAACTCGTAACCAACGCCCGTCGCATCAGAGGACGCATCGACGCCGCAGTGATTCCGGACATGGACAACGGCGTCATGAGGATGAGTGCTTTGGCCGGGGGAGCCCTCATGCAGCAGAACGGTATCGAGCCGATCATCCATGTTTACGGGCGGGACCGAAACCGCATGGCCTTGCAAGGTGATATCCTGGGGGCTTACGTGTTGGGCATTCCGAACCTCGTCGTGGTGGAAGGGGAGCCCATGAACGCCGGAGACCATGTGGATGCAAGGACGGTGGACGACCTGGACGAACTGGGGTTGATCCGGGTGATTCATTCCCTGGAGAAGGGTTCGGACATGGCCGGCTTCGAACTGAACGGCACTCCGTCCTTTTGCATAGGGTGCGCCATTTCCGCTTGGCCCGATGAAGACAAACTGGAGGGGGAAATCGAAAAGATCCGGAAAATGGTGGAAGAGGGGGCCAGTTTCGTTCTCGCCCCTGCGGTATTCGACCTCGAGTGGTTTTCTTCATTTCTGAACAAGGTAAAAGACCTGAAAGTTCCCATAATTCCAAGCGTATTCCTGCTGAAAACGGTTGGAATCGCCAGGTACATGGCCACCTACGAGCCCGGGGCCCGTATTTCCGAGGACCTGATCAAGCGCATGCGGGGAGCCGACGACCGCGAAAGGGAAGGTATCCTTATCGCCGGCGAAACGATCAAGGGCTTGAAGGACATGGCCAAGGGAGTTCGAATCATCACCCTGGGATGGGAACATCGGTTGCCGGAAATCCTTGACGCGGCGGGGCTCTAAACCGGCATCAAAATAACGCCGGTTCCCTTGCCGGCCCCGGGCAAACGGAACACTCCGGCACCCGGCCGAAAAGACACCATCAATGCAATGATATGAGAACGAAGATACCATGGAAGAAAAGAAGGATTACCCAACGAGCGATAGAGTACTTGTTATAGGAGGGGGCCTCGGGGGCATCAAGGCCGCCCTGGATCTCGCAGAGGCTGGAAAAAACGTGGTGATCGTGGACAAGGCCCCGGCCATCGGGGGTCTGATGACTCAGTTGGATCGAACCTTTCCAACCAACAACTGCGATCTGTGCACCCTTTCGCCCCACCTGGCGGAAAGCGGCAGGAAATTGCACATTGAACTGATGACCCTTACCCGGGTGATCAAGGTGGAGGGAGAGGAAGGCAACTTCAAGGTCAGCCTTAAAACCGAACCCCGTTACATCGATGTGGAAAAATGCACGGCCTGTGGAGAATGCCTGAAAAAATTCCCCGAGTGCATCCGATTCACCCCCGGCCTGGATCACCGTGCCCCTACCTGTATGCGTTACCCCCAGTCCACCCCCAACGCCTTCTCCGTCGATATCGAGAAGTGCAAGGACATGGATGGTCTGGTCCAGGTATGCCGAGACGGAGCCATTCTTCCGGAAGATACGCCGAAAACCCGCGAAATGGAGTTCGGGGCGATCGTCCTGGCTCCAGGGGCGGAACTCTTTGATCCCGGCGTTCTGGAAGGTTACGGGTACGGGGCTTACCCCGACGTTGTCACGGGGCTGGAATACGAACGCATCCTTTCCGCCTCCGGTCCCACCCACGGGGAATTGAAGCGTCCGTCGGACGGCAGGCAGCCTCAAAAAATCGCCTGGATACAATGCGTGGGTTCCCGGGGGATAAAATCGGGATGCGTTTCCTATTGTTCCAGCGCCTGTTGCATGTACGCCCTCAAGGAGGCCATCGTCACAAAGGAACGGTTTCAAAACGACATTGAAACCGTTGTTTTTTACATGGACATGAGGACTTCCGGCAAGGATTACGAGCTTTACTATCAAAGGGCGAAAAAGGATTTCAACATCCGTTTTGTCCGAAGCCGCCCCCATACGGTCGAATCCGATCCGGAAACCCATAAATTGACCATCACCTATGCCACCGATGAAGACCCTATCCCCAGCCAGGAAGCCTTCGACATGGTGGTCCTCTCCACCGGATTCCGCATTCCGGAGGACTTGGTGGAACTGTCCCGGGAGCTGGGCATCGAATTGAACGAGCATCACTTTGTCAAGACCCCGGGATTCTCTCCGGTGGCCACTTCCAAACCGGGAATTTACGTTTGCGGACTCTTTGAGAGTCCCAAGGACATTCCCGAAACCATGGTCCAGGCCAGTGCCGCTGCCTGCATGGCCTCCCGGACTATTCGCAGCCTTGAAGCCGGGTCGGAAGAGCAGGAAGAATTTCCGCCCGAAAGGGATGTGAGTTCGGAGGAACCGAAGATCGGGGTCTTCGTCTGTGAATGCGGCCTCAACATCGCAGGCGTGATCCCTGTCGGAAAGCTGGTCTCCTATGCCCGAAAGCTCCCTGGAGTAGTAGTGGCGGAGGAAGTCGGCCATGGTTGTTCCGCGGAGTCGCTTCGCCGGATCCAGCAAATTATCTGGGAAAAGGGCCTCAACCGGGTAGTCATCGGAGGGTGCTCCCCGAGGACCCACGAAACCCTTTTCCAGGACACCCTGCGTCGGGCCGGCCTCAACAGGTACCTCCTGGAAATGGCCAACATCCGTGACCAGGATACGTGGGTGCACCAGGACCATCCCTCAGAGGCCCTGGACAAGGCCAAGGATGCCATACGTATGGCGGTCTCGGCCGTGGCCCTGGCCCATCCACTCACCGAACATGTCCTCCCCATGAACAAGGACGTCTTGGTCGTTGGGGGAGGAGTCACCGGGATGAACGCCGCCCTGAGCTTGGCGGACCAGGGTTTCAAGGTTTACCTCGTTGAAAAATCTGATCAACTGGGAGGCCTGGCCAAGGATATTCACCGGACCCTCGAAGGCGAGGACGTCCAGGCTTACATGAAGGATCTGGTCGAGAGGACCCTGAACCATGAGAATATCCAGGTCATCACCCGGGCCATCATCGTGGACCATACCGGGATGCCTGGATTTTTCAAGACGGGGCTCCAGGTCGGCCGCCGCATGTTTTACCGGCAGATCAACCATGGAGTTACGATCCTGGCCACGGGCGCCTTGGCGAACCGACCATCCGAATACCTTCTCGGGCAGCACGAGGCTGTCCTGACCCAGTTCGACCTTGATCGCCTGATTGACGACGAACCGGATAAGATCAAGGCGTGGGAAAAGGTGGTGATGATCCAGTGCGTGGGATCCCGTACCCCCGAGAACCCCAATTGTTCCCGGATTTGTTGTCAGTCCGCTGTGAAGAATGCTCTGAGGATTCTCGATCTCAATCCCGAGGTCCAGATTTCAGTCCTATACCGTGACATGCGGACATACGGTTTTCAGGAAGACTATTTCAGGAAGGCCCGTGAGCGGGGTGTTAAATTCTTTCGGTATGACGCCGATGAAAAGCCGGTCGTCAATGCCGATGGAAATCGGGTCACCGTCGCCTTTCGTGAACAGATCCTGAACAGGGAGGTGGAAATCCCGGCGGATTGCCTGGCGCTGAGTACGGGCCTGGTGGCCGATGATGAAGGTACTGAAGACCTTTCGATGATCTTCAGGCTTCCCAGGACCCTGGATGGCTTTTTCCTGGAAGATCACGTAAAGCTCCGGCCGGTGGACTTGCCTGTGCCTGGTTTCTTCGTGGCAGGCACGGCCCATTCCCCCAAGACCATCCGGGAGTGCATCACCCAAGCCCAGGCCGCCGCGGGGCGTGCCCAGACCCTCTTGGCCAGGGACGCCATCAGTCTGGGGGCAGTGGTGGCCAGGGTCGACGGGAAGAAATGCGCGGCCTGTCTTATCTGCGTCCGGGCCTGTCCCTTCGACGTACCCTATATCAACGCCGATGGCTATTCAGAGATCGATCCGGCAAAATGCCATGGATGCGGCGTCTGCGCTGCGGAGTGCCCGGCCAAGGCCATTCAGCTCATGCAGTTTGAAGACGACCAGATCATGGCCAAGCTGGACGGGCTTTTTGAAAGGATTGCAAAATAATGGAAACCTTCGAACCCCTCATTGTCGCCTTTTGTTGCCATTATTGCGCTTATACTGCCGCGGACATGGCCGGCAGTATGCGGTTGTCCTATCCGCCCAACGTCCGTATCATCCGAGTGCCTTGTTCCGGAAAGGTGGATGCTATTCATATCATGAAGGCCTTTCAAAAGGGTGCGGACGGGGTCTACGTGGCCGGGTGCCTGGAAGGTGATTGCCATTTCAAAAATGGAAACGTGAACGCGGCCCGGCGTGTAGCTTACCTTAAAAAACTACTGGACGAAATCGGCATCGGGGGTGAGCGCCTGGAAATGTTCACCATGTCTGCCGGAATGGGAGAGCGTTTCGCCCGCGTAGCGATCGATTTCACTGAAAAAATAAGGGAAATGGGACCTAACCCCGTCAAATCATTCTTGCAGGACCATGCCCGTGAGGCTTCTGGCTCCTAAAGACAGGTTCACAATTAATTGGGGTGGCCCCGGGGAATGATTGAAATTGGACGGCCCATGAAAAGGTCCGGGATTCTGTTCGCCGTGATTCTCGTTACGTGAAGCAGGCTGATCCTGCAGAATGAGATCTTTGAAAGATGTTCAATTTTATTCAAGATCAAGGAAGGCGAAAATTTTAACCGCAGGAATACACAGAGTATTTCGAGGATTTAAATTTGTCCGAACTTCGTTTGGACTCCCCACCCTTCGGGTGGGTCCCCGGTTTGAGCCTGACGCTGATATTGGGCAAAAGAGGACGTTTTTCAAAGATCTCAGAATGACACCGCGGGACGCGGCAAGATCCCGGGAAGGAAATTTCAGGGTCGTCAAGAAAAAAAGGAGAGGCGAAAGCAATGATTACTGCCGAACGGAAACCCCTCGAGGAAATCATGGAATACATTGAACCTTACCGGCGTATTCTTCTCGTGGGTTGCAACGAGTGCGTCACGGTTTGCGCGGCTGGAGGCCGAAAGGAAGTCGCCCTTCTCGCCTCCGCCCTTCAAATGGCTTCCATGCAGAGCGGCAAGATGCTCGAGATCAAGGAAATAACCCTCGAGAGGCAATGCGATCCGGAATACGTGGAAGAGCTTGTCAACGTCATCGACCAGGTCGAGGCCGTTCTTTCCATGGCCTGCGGTTGCGGCGTTCAGGAAATCGCAAAGCGATTCAAGAACAAACCCGTTTTCCCGGCCGTGAACACGGAATTCATGGGGGCCTCGGAACGCCAGGGAGTCTGGGCGGAACGATGCCAGGGTTGCGGGAATTGCATTCTCGGCCTGACCGGGGGGATCTGCCCCATCGCCAGGTGTTCGAAGCGACTCATGAACGGCCCCTGTGGCGGGTCTTCCAACGGGAAATGTGAAATCAACCCTGAGGTGGACTGCGCCTGGCAACTGATCTGGGATCGCCTCAAGGCCCTCGGCCTGGAGGACAAGTACGAAGAAATCATGGAAGCCAAAGATTGGCGGACGAGCAGGGACGGTGGCCCCCGAAAAATCATAAGAGAGGATTTGGCACAATGAAGACGGAAAGTGCGCTTGAGAAGGTTTTGGCATCGGGTCAGCTGGCGGTCACATCCGAATGTGGACCTCCAAGGGGTGCAGCACCTGAAAAGGTGAAAGCGAAGGCCGAACTGCTGAAGGGTTACGTGGATGCGGTGAACGTGACGGACAACCAGACGGCCGTCGTACGAATGTCCAGCATGGCGGCCTGTATTATCCTTAAACAGATGGGTCTCAATCCCATCCTCCAGATGGTGACGAGAGACCGGAACCGCCTGGCCCTCCAGAGCGATATCCTCGGGGCCTATTCCCACGGCATCAATACCATGCTCTGTCTTTCCGGCGATCACCCCACCTTCGGTGATCATCCCATGGCAGCCAACGTGTATGATGTGGATTCCATACAGTTTATCCAAATCGTCAAAAAAATGCGGGACGAGGGAAAGTTCCAGGGAGGGGACGACATCGTCAACCCCCCACGAATGTTCATCGGTGCTGCTGCCAATCCCTTCGCCGACCCCTTCGAGTTGCGCGTGGCCCGGCTTGCAAAGAAAATCAAGGCCGGGGTGGATTTCATCCAGACCCAGTGTATTTACAACGTAGCCAAGTTCAAACAGTGGATGCAGGGAGTCCGGGACCGGGGGCTCCATGAAAAGGTCAGCATCCTTGCCGGGATTACCCCGATGAAATCCGCCGGCATGGCCAAGTACATGAAAAACAAGGTCCCGGGGATGGATGTTCCCGACGAGGTCGTCAAACGGCTCGCAGGAGTACCGAAGGAAAAACAGGCCGAAGAGGGCATTCGGATGTGCGTGGAGACGATCGAAGAACTGAAAGAAGTGGAAGGGGTTCGAGGATTTCATATCATGGCCATCGAGTGGGAACAGAAAGTTCCGGAGATCGTCGAGAGGGCTGGACTCCTTCCCAGGCCTCAGGTATAATGTGTTCGTTTTTTTCACCGCAAGAAAAAATCCTTTTCGCGGGTTTCTTTTAGGAGGCAGATGGAATGGGAGACAAAAAACTTATCCTGGTGGTAGATGACGATCCTGATTTGGTGGAAGCCGTCTCCATGAAGCTGGAGAGTGAAAACTTTCGTGTAGCAAAGGCCTATGACGGAGTCATGGCCTGGGAAAAAATCAAGGAAGAACGTCCCGACCTCATCGTCCTTGATGTGATGATGCCGAAGAAGAACGGTTATGTGGTTTGCGATGAACTGAAAAATGATCCCGAGTACAAGGACATCACTGTTGTTCTTCTGACGGCGGTGGGAGAGGCCGTTACCTCGACGAATTACACCCACATCGATGGGAAAACGTCCCTTGCTGACGAATTCATTCCAAAGCCCATTGATCTGGATGAACTTATGGAAATTATCCGCCATTATCTGGGTTGAGCCAGATCTCTACAGGGAAAGTCCTTCAGCGGTCGTTATGGGTAAGATCCCGATAGGAGGGATAAAACTGGGTCCCCGGCTCCATCTGCTAAAAATCCGGCACCCACCGACCGGCGACCCGTTGAGATGGAACCTCTGGGAGAAGCTGACCGAAAGAAAAATAAATCTTTTCTATCTCACCACCGTGTGTACCAACACACACGTAGAAACGGCATTTTGTATCTTACAGGAAAATGAAGGTCCCGTCTGGGACCTTCTTCATTCCGACGGCCGCCTGAAGGCACGGGTGCGGCTTGTTCCCGCAGTGGGGCCGCTTTCCATATTCCCTCATCAGTATTCTTTCGAAATGTTCGGCCTGTCCTTGTCCGCCCTGGGAAAGGCTCGGATTCCTTTACACGGTCTGGCCTCTTCCGTATCTTCCCTGACCTTTCTGACCGACTACGATCTCCTTGACAGCGCGGCCGCGGCCATGCTGGAATTCCTGGAACTGCCCTCGGGCCAAGCCCCCATAAGGCAACCGATACCCCAACCGGCTGAGAATCCGGAGGAGATCCCGGTATAAACCCGACCCGGTCTTCAATGAGTGTATAGTTCCCCCATGGATCCCTTGAAGCAACCCCAAAAGAGAAACCGTTTTTCCAGGCAAAAGGCCATGGAGACGGCGGCCGTGTACTGGGAACCCAGGATCAAGACATACGGGTTTCAAGTGTTCCGAAACCTTTCTCTGGTGGAGATGGAAGGAAGGCCGGATCGGTTGTCCGGTTGGGCTGAAACCATCCGGTACTTTACGGGGACGGGCCTTCAATTTGCTGTTGTATGGGTTCAACCCTCCCTGAACAGCCGTTTGTGCCTATATCTGGTTTTAGATAAAGGCGGTAAAAAGATCCCGGCCGCCTCCCTTGAGACCCTCTTTCCGGAAAGAGAGGGAGAATCCGTCACCATTACCTCTCCCGTTGAGGCGATCCACTTTCAGGGGCCCCATTTCGGCGACCGGTACGGCATCGCGCAGCAAACCTTTCGAATCCTCAAAAACGGGGGCGTTTCCGTCCTTGCATCGGTTTGCAGCAGTGCCTCCATTTATCTCGTATTGCCCTCGAAAAGGGCGGAGAAGGCAAAGGCCTTGCTGGAAGAAGCCTTTATCATTCCCAAAAGAAGGACCCCTTTGCAGGGGCCGTCTCGCCGGCCCCCTGGAGCGGCCGATGAACCCTAAACTAAGTAAAGAAAAAGACTGGAGGATGAGGGTGTTCGATTCCCTTTCCTTCCCCACCCTGATTCTCCGGCCGGATAAGGTCATTATTCATGCCAACCAGGTCTTCGTGGATCATTACGGGCCCATGGAGAAAATCATCGGCAGAAAATGCCATGAAATCTTTTACAACTCCGAGGACCCCTGTGCGGAGGAGCAATGTCCCCTTCCCAGGGTCCTGGCAGACAAGAAAGGACACTCAGCCCTGGTTGAACTCCGCTCTGAGAGCGGAGAAACCCGGTGGGAAGACCGCGTATTCTCTCCCATCCTGGACGACGATGGCGAAATCATCTACGTCATGGAGAGTGTACGGGACGTCACCCGGCTCAAGTCCCTTGAAAAAAAGCTGGAGGAGACCAAGGAATTTCTCGAAAAAGTCATTCAGGATTCCGCCAGCGCCATCGTAGCCGCGGACCTGAAGGGTAACATCCTGATCATGAACGAGGCTGCAGAGAAACTCTTCGGGTATACCTTCGAGGAGGCCAACCGATTGAAAAACGTGGAACAAATCTATCCTCCCGGGATAGCCAGGGAAATCATGCGAAAACTGAGGGATGATAACTATGGAGGAAAAGGAAAACTCCAGGGGGAAAAGACAACCATCATAAACTCCAGGGGCGAAGAGATTCCTGTGGAACTCAACGCCACCATCCTGTACGAGGGTGATCGGGAGGTGGCCACCATGGGCATCTTCAATGACCTCAGGGAAAAGCTCGCCGTGGAACAGGAACTGCGGGAGACCCAAATCCAGCTGGCCCAGTCCGAGAAGATGGCATCCTTAGGGCAACTCGCCGCAGGCGTCGCTCACGAGATCAACAATCCTCTGACCGGGATCCTTTTTTACGCTGAATTGGCCCTGGAGAGTATCGAGGAGGGACATCCCCTTACTGAAAACCTCAAGAACATCACCGAGGACGTCCACCGCTGCAAGAACATCGTGAAGAACCTCCTCGCTTACAGCAGACAGACCAATCCCGCCAAAAACATCATACAGCTGAACTCCCTCGTGGACCTGAGCCTAAACCTCATCCGTGACCAAAGGCTCTTCCGAAACATCGTCGTTAAAAAGGAATTGTCCAATGAAATGATGTTGATCCATGCCGACAAAAACCAGATCACCCAGGTGCTCATCAACCTGGTGATGAACGCCTGCGACGCCATGGAGGGCCATGGGACCCTGACCTTTCGAACCTATCGGGACCTTGCCAAGAAAAGGGCCTACCTGGAGATTTCCGATACCGGATGCGGAATACCTGAAGAAAATCTTCCCCGGATATTCGACCCTTTCTTCACGACAAAAGAGCCAGGAAAGGGGACAGGACTGGGGCTCAGCACCTCTTACGGGATCATCAAGGAAAACGGCGGGGACATTTCGGTCAAAGAGACCGGGCCGGACGGGACCACCTTCCTTGTTGAATTACCTCTTTATCGGGTGTCAGAGGATATCCCCGGCAAATAGGCACGCTGGATAAAACAAAAAAACAGCACGAGGATCAAATGAGCATGCAGGAAAACAGCTCCGACGAGTTTAAGACGAAAGTCCTGGTGGTGGATGATGAGAAACATATCCGGGACGGATGCCGCCAACTGCTCAGCAAGGATGGTTTCCAGGTCGCGGCGGCAGAGGACGGGAAAACGGCCCTGGAAAGAATCGAGCAGGAACATTTCGACATTGTGCTCCTCGACCTGATGATGCCGGGCATTTCAGGTATTGAGGCATTGGCCCGTATAAAGTCCCTCCATCCGGATACGGTCGTGATCGTCATCACGGGATATGCCACCTTGGATCATGCCATCGAGACGATGAAAAACGGGGCCTTTGACTTTGTTTCCAAGCCCTTTTCTCCCCAGGACCTCAGGCTGGTCATCTCCAAGGCCATAGATCATCTCCAGACCCTTCGGGACATCACCCATGAAAAATCCCGAATGCGCGTGCTCATCAACCACCTGACGGACGGTGTCCTGGCCACTGACAGGGAGAAAAAAATCGCCCTGGTCAACCCGGCGTTCCTGAGAATGATCGGCTATTTCGGCAAGGAGGCCACAGGCAGGCCGGCAGGTGAGGTCCTTCCGGACCCGTTAATGGAACGGATGATCGAGCAGGCCCTTTCCATGCCGAAAGACGAATTCTCCGAATTGAGGGAGGAAATCACTTACCACCCCCTTGATGAAACCGAGGAGCTGATCCTGGATGTGCGGTGCGTCCCATTCAGGGATAGGGTGGGGAGGAACCTGGGCTCCATCATGTTGCTCCATGACATTACGACCCTGAAAAAGATGGACCAGATGAAATCGGACCTGGTGTCCATGGTCGCCCACGAGATCCGGGGGCCTCTGAACACGGTCCTCATGCAGATCAAGCTGATAGTGGACGGGCTGGCAGGGGTCGTTACGGAGAAACAGAAGGAGATCCTTGATCGAACATCCGATCGGCTCAAGTCGTTGGTCCATCTCACTTCGGAACTACTGGATCTGGCCAAGATCGAATCCGGCCTGATCACCCAGGAGAAGGAAAAGGTGGACCTGGCTCCCATTCTGGCGGACCAGGTGGCCTTCTTTCAACCCAGGGCCGGGGCCAAGGGGATCCAATTGGATCTGGAAGCGCCGCCCGAACTGCCCCCTGTCCTGGCCAACAAAAACAGCATAATCGAGGTCATTACCAACCTGATCAGCAATGCCATCAAATATACCCCTGACAAGGGCCGCGTAACCGTCTCGGCCGGGACGGAAAACGGATCCATCTTTATCCGCGTGGAGGATACGGGTATAGGGATCGAGGAGGAAGAAGTAGACCACATCATGGAACGTTTCTACCGGGTAAAAAACGATAAAACCCGCTTTATCAGCGGGACCGGCCTGGGACTTGCCATCGTGAACAGTATCGTCAAGGCCCACCACGGAAAGATTATCGTCAAGAGCAAGGTGGACGAGGGAAGCACTTTCACCGTCTACCTGCCCATCTTTTCATCCTGAGTTCGGAGTGCCGATTCCTGATCCCTTGACCCATAACCCACTTCTTATTATCCCATTCCCCTATCCTGAAAAAAGCCGCACAGGGGACACCCCTTGTGCGGCTTTTTCATTCATAAATATTAGGTTGGATATTTAACTCTGTGCTTCTTAGCCCTTCTTGCCGAAGCGCTTGCGGCCGACACCAACTAATCCGAGGAGGCCTGATCCCACGAGCAGCATTGTGGCCGGCTCAGGTACGGGGGCTAACGCGTCGTGCTGCAAATCATC
>JAFDEE010000018.1 GCA_019310525.1 Deltaproteobacteria bacterium
CCCCATGCCCCTCTAATGTGTCTTTGTGGTTGAATTTTTCGTATTGCCTTTGAACAAAATTGAACGTTTTTCAAAGGTCTCTTAGAAAAGGGGCCATCGGCCCCAGCCTGATTCCTCCTTCCAGGCAGAAAAAGACCGAAAACATCAGGCCTTGGCACTCGAGAATTTCAACTGTAACTGACTGACCATCTTGAGCTGGAGTTACAATGGGTGTTTCTCAAAGGCCCGGAAAAAATATTTTTGAAAAAATTTTTTTTTCTGCTATATTTACCGCGCCTCTTCGCTTAACTGCACTCATGTTTATTCCCGTAGTACGAAATTACCCTGCCCAACCGGTATTTCTCGCCGGGAGGGGCGTACGAGGACCTTCTTGCAGGAACCAACCGCCAACCTTGAGTATAAAGCATCCTCGGCGCGAAACCTTTGCAAAACGCATGATTTTATACAATTCCAGCCTCACACTCAAACCGGGGATCCGCCCGAGGGGTATGGAGCCGCTATGGTGCGGACAAATTTTAATGTCACAATTTGGGAATGGGAGAAAATCTCTCCCTCTCAGGCGCAGACTTTAGTTCGTGTCCATCCATAAATGAGAAAATTTATGCAAGGTCAAGGAAGGCGAAAATTTTAACCGCAGGAATACATTGAAGTATTTCGAGGATTAAAATTTGTCCGCGCTTCGCTTGGACACCCCACCCAACGGGCGGGTCCCCGGTTTGAGCCTGACGCAGAGATTGCGAAAATTGGCCATTTATGGATGGACACTAGTTCGATCGTTTTTTTGAGTAGGGGTCAAGGATTCAAGGGGCCCAGGGTTCGAGTGAGAAATCGGGATTTAAGGAAAGATGATTTTCACTTGACCCCTCGCCCCCTAACAAAGGATAGGAGTTACTGCCGGTCGGACCAGGGACCGATTCGGGTAATGAGAACCATTCTGAATTGAATCAG
The DNA here is from genome assembly GCA_019310525.1 of Deltaproteobacteria bacterium. Classification (NCBI taxonomy): domain Bacteria; kingdom Pseudomonadati; phylum Myxococcota; class Myxococcia; species Deltaproteobacteria bacterium. The sequence goes on from JAFDEE010000018.1 coordinate 949, forward strand.
GTACGGAGAGATGGACGGAGAGAAGACAATCTACATCGATGGTCAAGCGTACGGTTTTAAAGACGGTGAAACGATTTTACAGGTTGCGGAGCGAAACGGGATCCATATCCCGACCCTGTGTTACCTGAAGGGGTGTACTCCGACCGGGGCGTGCCGCATCTGTGTGGTGGAAGTGGAAGGGGCCCGTTCCCTCATGGCCGCCTGTGCAACCCCTGCTGAACCCGAAATGAAGGTGAAAACGGAATCGAAAAGGGTGATTGAGGAACGCCGTCTGAATATCGAGCTGCTCCTGGCCTCGGGAAATCACAATTGCCTGGTTCAGGACCTGGATATCGAGTCATGGACGGATTTCCAACTGGACTCCCTGGCTGTCCCCGAACACGAAACCCTGTGTCCCGCGTACGGGGATTGCAGGCTCCAGGAACTGGCCGTTCAGTACCAGGTTCGGTGTAACAGTTTCACGCCTTCGGAAACCAAGTATCCCATCGAAAACGTCAATCCCTTCATTATCCGGGATTTTTCCCGTTGCGTGCTTTGCGGTCGATGCGTGCAGGCCTGTAACGAGGTTCAGGTCAACAACGCCATCAGCTACGGATACCGGGGCACTGAAGGAAAGATCGTTGCCAAAGGAGACAGACCCCTGAAGGATTCGGATTGCGTTTTCTGTGGGGAATGTATCCAGGTTTGCCCTGTCGGGGCGTTGGTGAGCAAGAAGGACCTGGAACTGGGTACCAGGGCGGGCGCGGAACGAAAGGTTCGTACAACGTGCTCCTATTGCGGTGTTGGGTGCCAGATTTATCTGCATGTAAGAGACGGCCGGGTCGTTCGGGTCACGGGTGTGGAGGACGTTGGCCCCAATCATGGGAGCCTTTGTGTGAAGGGCCGTTTCGGTTACGATTTCATCCATGATCCTGAACGGCTCACCAGACCCCTGATCAAGGAGAACGGCGAATTCCGTGAGGCGAGCTGGGAAGAGGCCCTGGATCTGGTGGCCCGTCGCCTTGGAGAAATCAAGACGGCCTCGGGTCCCGACGCCATCGGCGTGCTCACCTCGGCCAGGATCACCAATGAAGAAAATTACGTGGTGCAGAAGTTCGCCCGGGCGGTGCTGGGGACCAATAACGTCGATCACTGTGCCAGGCTCTGACACAGCTCCACGGTGGCCGGTCTGGCCGCCGCCTTTGGAAGCGGAGCAATGACTAATCCTATCGAGGACATTGAGAAGGCCGAGGTTATCCTCATTACTGGCTCCAATACCACCGAAAACCATCCCGTCCTCTCCTCATACGTTAAGCGGGCTGTTGTCCATAAAGGGGCCAAGCTGATCGTCGTGGATCCGCGAAAGATCAACATCACGCGTTTTGCCGCCAAGTGGCTCCGGCCCAACCTTGGAACGGACGTGGCCTGGATCAACGGGATGATGCATGTCATCCTGAAGGAAGGACTCTATCCGGAGGACTATGTCAAGACAAGAACGGTGGGTTTCGAGGACTTGAAAAAGACGGTGGAGAAATACACTCCTCAGTACGTGGAGGAGATCACAGGCATCCCGAAGGAGGATCTCATCGAAGCGGCGCGGATGTATGGTTCCGCCCGAGCCGCCTCCATTCTCTATGCCATGGGGATTACACAGCACATCACCGGCACGGACAACGTCAAGTCCCTGGCCAATTTGGCCATGCTTTGTGGAAACGTGGGGGTGGAAGGCGGCGGTGTCAATCCCCTGCGGGGGCAGAACAACGTCCAGGGGGCCTGCGACATGGGCGGATTGCCCAATGTCTACACGGGCTACCAGAAGGTAGCGGACGAGGCCGTGCGCAAGCGGATGGCGGAGGCCTGGGGGGTCGGGGAACTGCCTGCCGAACCGGGCTTGACCGTTACCCGTATGATGCAGGAGGCCCATGAGGGAAACCTCAAGGCCATGTACATCATAGGGGAGAACCCCATGGTCTCGGACGCTGACCTGAACCATGCCGAAGCCGGGTTGAAAAAACTGGATTTTTTGGTTGTCCAGGATATTTTCCTGACCGAGACGGCCCGGGTGGCCGACGTGGTGTTGCCGTCCGCTTCCTTCGCAGAGAAGGAGGGAACTTTCACCAACACGGAACGCAAGGTTCAGCGCGTCAGAAAGGCCGTTGAAAGCCCGGGAGAGGCCCTGGAAGACTGGCGGATCATCAGCGGGCTGGCCACCCGGATGGGCTATGAGATGACGTACGGGAGCGCCGCCGAGATCATGGAGGAGATTGGACGGGTGACCCCTTCCTATTGCGGCATCGATTTCGGGAGGCTTGAGAAGGACGGCATCCATTGGCCCTGCCCGGCGACCGACCATCCCGGGACACCTTGCCTCCACGTGGATCAGTTTACCTGCGGGCTCGGCGTGTTTCATGCAATCGATTTTAAACCTCCCGCCGAGGTCCCGGACGAGGAATACCCCCTGTACCTCACCACCGGACGCGTGCTTTTCCAGTACCACACGGGGACCATGACCATGAAAACGGACGATCTGAACGTACTCGCTCCCGAATGTTTCGTGGAGATCGCCCGAGCGGATGCCGAGACTTATGGGCTGAAGAGTGGTGATCTCGTAAGGATCGGGTCGAGGCGGGGACAGATCGAGGTCAAGACCCTTGTTTCGGAGAGGGCCGTGCCCGGCACCGTGTTCATCCCCTTCCACTACGTGAAGGCCGCCGCCAACAGGCTGACGAACAACGCCCTCGATCCCATCGCGGGTATACCGGAGTTCAAGGTTTGCGCCGTCAGGATCGAGAAGGCCTAGGAGGAGAAAGACCCATGGGATACAAAGCCGAGATCCTTTCCGCAATCAATCCGGACCTGACCCCTGAAGTGATGGAGAAAGTGGATGAGATCCTGGAACGAAACCGGGGCAAACCGGGGAGCCTGATTCCGGTCCTCGAGGAATGCCAGGGAGTCGTGGGTTATCTCCCCCTTGAACTCCAGGAGTACATTGCAGAGAGCCTCAATATCCCCGGCAGCACGGTCTTTGGGGTCGTCACCTTCTATTCCTTCTTTTCCATGGTGCCGAAAGGGCGGCACACCATCAAGGTTTGCATGGGCACCGCCTGCTACGTCAGGGGAACCAAGAGGATCATGCAGAGGCTCAAGGAGGATTTCGGTCTCGAGGTGGGTCAAACGAGTGATGACCGCAGGTTCACTCTCCAGGCTGTCCGTTGCCTCGGGGCCTGTGGATTGGCACCGGCCGTGGTGATCGACGAAGACACCCACGGAGGGGTCAGGCCGGAGAAGATCGGGAAAATCCTGGAACGCTACCAGTAGAGAAATAGGGGTCGAAGTGAAGCTGTCTGAGATCAGAGATATCCTTAAAGCCACCGTGGTGGTCGGCGAAGACAAGCTGGATATGACCATTGAAAAGGGGGCTGGAACCGACCTGATGAGCGATCTTCTCAGGGGTCCCACCAGCGGGGTGCTCCTGTTGTCGGGCCTCAACAACATTCAGACCATCCGAACCTCCGTGATCGCCGGGGTGGCAGCTTTAGTGCTGGTCAGGAATAAGACCCCGGACCAGGAAATGATCGAGCAGGCGCGGCAGCACGATTTACCGCTTCTTTCGACCCCCTTTACCATGTTTACGGCCTGTGGGAGGCTTTTCAGGCACGGGCTTCGGGGCGTGGAAGACAAATCCCCGAAGTAGGGTGCCTCCTTCATTCGCCATGCCCCAGTTGACAAAGACCTTCCCCATCAAGGCCCGGGATTTCATCAGGGCGGGTGAAGTCTCCATTCAGATCCAAGGTTTGCTTAAGACCATCGGTTTCGAACCCGCTCTGATCAGGCGCGTTTCCATCTGTGCCTATGAATCGGAGATGAACGTGGTCATGCACGGTGGGGATGGGACTTTAACCCTGAACGTGGATCCTTCCGTCATCCTCATCGAAGTGAAGGACGACGGGCCGGGGATTGAAAATATCGAATTGGCCTTCCAGGAGGGGTACAGTACTGCTTCCAAGGAATACAGGGAAATGGGATTCGGCGCGGGCATGGGTCTGCCCAATATCAAGAAAAGCGCTGATACCGTTGAAATCCGTTCCCAAAAAGGCGGGGGCACGTATCTGAAAATGTGCTTCCTGTTGAGCAGGGGCGATGGGCAAGGGACGGGAAAATAACCTGCCGACACACTATGTCCAGATCGATGACAAGCTGTGCAATGGATGCGTTCTTTGCATGAAGGCCTGCCCCACCAAGGCCATCCGGGTAAGGAACGGAAAGGCACGGATCCGGGGCGTCTGTATCGACTGCGGGGAATGTATCCGCGCCTGCCCGAGGGGGGCTGTCAAGGCGATCACGACCGTACAGGACGCCGCCAGGATGAAGCCTTACACCATTCTCAGCTCTTCACCGGTCCTTTACACCCAGTTCGGGGAAGAGGTCACACCCAACGACATCCTCCTGGCCCTCCGGAAGGTTTTCAGACATGTTTACGATCAGGCCTATGTAAACGAATTGTTCAACGTGGCCACCGAATTTTACATCCGGGAAAGGCGGGAAACGGAAGAGGAAGGATGGCCCTTGATTTCACCGATCTGCCCGGTGGTTAACCGGCTGATCGCCTATCGTTTTCCTCAGCTCTTCAAGAATATTTTGCCTCTCATCCCGCCGCGGGAGATCGCCGCCCGGGAAGTGAGACGCCGTCTTTATTGCGAGTCCGTCTTCAAGACCGAGGAATTCGGCATCTATCACCTCTCTCCCTGCTCGGCGAAGATGATCTCCATTAAGGAACCCCTGTTTTTGAACTCTTCTTATCTGGACGGGGCCCTCGGGATCAACGAGGTATACGAGGAGATCAAGAAATTTATTGGGAAAGACAACAGTAACATCATGATCCACAGATCAGGGGGTGTCGGGATCTGGTGGGGGATGTCCGGTGGGGAGATCGCCGGCCTGGACAGCGGGAAGTACCTCGCGGTCTCTGGTATGCCGGAAACCATCAAGTACCTGGAAATGATCGAAATGGGCCTCCTCGGAAATATCGAGTACGTGGAGTTTCGGGCATGTTCAGAGGGGTGCATCGGGGGACCAATGACGGCGGTGGACAAGTACGAGGCCAAGCACGTTCTGCAAAAACTGGTCCGAACTTACGGGGTCCGGAAAAAAGTGGACTATTCCCAGGCCCGGAAGGCCTACCGGGAAGGCTGGTTTTTGGCGGACCGCAAAACCGATATCCCCCCGCATCGATCCGGGACTCTCTCAATCTCCGAGGCCATTCAGAGACAGGAGCGGGTGGAAGAAGTTTACCGTCTGCTTCCCAAGAAGGAATGCGGGATCTGTGGAAGTCCCGATTGTCGTACCTTTGCGGAGGATGTGGTGGACGGGGAAGCCGATTTGGACGACTGCCCCATCCACAAAAGCAGGGACAGAAAGGTGAAGATCGTACATGAAGGCTAGAGAACTCATCAGGCTTTTTGAATTGGAAACAGCGGCAGGGGAAAAGGGGTTGGATCGGGAGATCGAGGCCGGGTACTGCGGGGACCTGCTCAGCGATGTAATGGCCAATGCCCCACGCGGGGCGGTGTGGCTCACGGTTCAATCCCACCAGAACATCGTTGCGGTGGCTGTCCTCAGGGAGATGGCGGCCGTCATCCTGGTCAACGGGCGCCCTCCGGATGAAGAGACCAAGGCGAAGGCCGAGGAAGAAGGGATCCCCATTTTCGTGACTTCCCGGGGGGCTTACGAGATGGCCGGGCTCCTTTACAAGGCCGGGATCAGCGGAAATATCGGGTGAGACGTTTCAAGGCGGACCTCCATATCCATTCCTGCCTCTCCCCCTGTGGGGATCTGGACATGAGCCCCAGGGGGATAGTGGAGGCGAGTCTTCAGAAGGGACTGGACCTGATCGCCCTTTGTGATCATAATACGGCCGAAAATGTGGGGGCCGTCATCCGGGCGGGGAAGGAACGGGGCCTGTGGGTCCTTCCCGGGATGGAGGTCAACTCTTACGAGGAGGTTCATTCTTTGGCCTTATTTGACCGGGAAGCACAGGTTCTGGAAATGCAGACGTTCGTTTATAACCACCTGCAGGGAACCAATCGCCCCGAACTTTTCGGCGAGCAGGTGGTGGCCAACGAGTTCGACGAGGTTGAAGGATTTAATGACCGGCTGTTGATCGGGGCAACGGGAATCCGGTTGGTTGACATCATTAATAAAGTCCATCGCCTGGGAGGACTTTGCATCGCCTCCCATGTGGACCGGCCCAGCTATAGTGTCGTAAGCCAACTGGGCTTCATATCACCTGGGCTGGAATTTGACGCACTCGAGGTTTCGCCCAGGACGGACCTGGAAAAGGCACGAAAGGATATTCCAGGGGCTGCGGATTACCCCTTGGTGACATTCTCGGACGCCCACTTCCTTAAGGATATCGGCGGGGTCTGCACGGAATTCCTCCTTGATCACCCCGGGATCGAGGAGATTCGGATGGCCTTGAAACAGGAGCAAGGGAGGGGCATTGTGGAGGGGCCTTGCGGGAACTAGCCCTTCATATCATGGATATTATTGAGAACGGCATCAATGCCGGGGCGGGCCTGATCCGGTTGAATATTCAGGAAGATCGAAGGAAGAATCGACTTCGGATTACCATACAGGACAACGGACGCGGTATTCCCAGGGAGATCCTGGACAAAGTGACCGATCCCTTTTTCACCACCCGGACCGCCCGCAGGGTGGGACTCGGGCTCTCGTTATTCCGGGAGGCCAGCAAACGGTGCGGGGGAGAGTTCAAGATCGATTCCAGGCCCGGTGAGGGTACGACCGTGGAGGCCACGTTTCAAATGGACCATATTGATCTGGCCCCCATGGGGGATCTCACCGGGGCCCTGACCACCCTGATGATGGGAAGCCCGGAGGTGGATTTCCTTTACACCCATGAAATCGATGGAAGGCGGTTCGTCCTGGATACGAGGGAGATCAGGGAAACTCTGGATGGGGTCCCCCTGAATAATGCCCGGATCCTGAAGTTTATTTCCGATATGATCGAAGGGGGAGTCGAGGAGATAAGAGGGCTGCAAGAAAAAGGGGGAGAAGGGATCGAGGACTGAGCCCGGGGCAGCATCCCTGCCGCCTTTCAGCGGTCGTGGGAGAGGACCCGGGTTCAGGATGCAGGGAAAATACGGCAAGAACGGTTGATAGTGGGGAGGAGACGTCATGGCCAAACTGACCATCGAGGACCTCAAGAGAATCAAAGAGCAGGTTAAAAAGGATACGGCCCTGCGGGAGGGCGGCGCCACGGTGAAGATCACGGTTCACATGGGGACTTGCGGGATCGCCGCCGGAGCAAGGGAGGTGATGGACGCCCTATTGCAGGAAATGGCGGAGACGGACCGGCAGGATATCCGGGTGGTCACCTCGGGGTGCATGGGGATGTGCAGCAGCGAGCCCAACGTGACGGTGGAGGTGCAAGGACACGACCCTGTGGTTTATCAAGGGATGGACGCTAATAAGATGCGGCAGGTCTTCAAACGACATGTATTGCTGGGGGAAGTTCAGACCGACTTCGCGTTGGCCAGGATGAAAGAAGAATCCCCTGAGGAGGGGTCTGCTGAACAGGAGACGTAGGAAGGAAATCGGGAAACGGGGTTTTTCAGGTAAGGGTTAACCGGCGACTCTCTCGGGCATTGACTCGAAAACTCAGCGGCCGGGAGGGCGTATTGTTGTAAAAAACTCACTTATCTCGAAGGGTTGGAGAATTCAAAAGGGAAAAACGGTGATCGGCGAGAGCAAAAAGGACCGATGGGCCGGACGTGGTTTTAGGTATCATGGCAATTCAAGGCACGGACTAAGGAGAATCCTATGAGCACTTACCGAACCCACCTCCTCCTTTGCGGGGGAACGGCGTGTCACGCCACCGGGAGCCAGGCAGTCAAGGAAGCTCTGCTGAAAGAAATCGCAAAGCAGGGCCTGGAAAAGGAAGTACGGGTGATTGAAACCGGCTGTAACGGCTTCTGCGCCCAGGGACCCGTTATGGTAGTCCAACCGGAAGGCATCTTTTACCAGAAGCTCACTCCCAAGGATATCCCTTACCTCGTGGAGGAACACTTCCTAAAGGGCCGTCCCGTGGAGAGACTTTTCTACGTGGAGCCGGCCTCTTCCGAGACCATACCGGGCATGAACGAAATCCCCTTCTTTTCACGCCAGGTCTTGAGGGTCTTGAGAAACAAGGGGGCCATTGATCCTGAAAAGATAGATGAATACATCGCCCGGGACGGGTATCTCGGCACCGCAAAGGCCCTCCTGGAGATGACGCCCGATGAGATCATCGCCGAGCTGGAAAAATCCGGGTTGAGGGGGCGCGGCGGGGCCGGATTCCCCACCTATCTCAAGTGGAAGTTCGCCAAGGCCTCTCCCGGAGAAGTCAAATACATGCTTTGCAACGCCGACGAAGGAGACCCCGGTGCCTTTATGGATCGAAGCGTACTGGAGGCGGATCCCCATGCCGTGCTGGAGGGCATGATCATCGGGGCCAAGACCATCGGTGCCCACTATGGATACATTTACTGTCGTGCGGAATACCCTCTCGCCCTTCGGCGTCTTGACATCGCCATCTCGCAGGCAAGGGAGTACGGCCTCCTGGGAAAAGATATCCTGGGAAGCGGTTTTGATTTCGACCTGGAGGTTTACCAGGGGGCCGGGGCCTTTGTCTGCGGCGAGGAGACGGCCCTCATGCATTCCATCGAGGGAAAGAGGGGCATGCCGAGACCCAGGCCGCCTTTCCCGGCCCAGCAGGGGCTGTGGAAAAGACCGAGTGTGCTGAACAACGTGGAGACCCTTGCCAACGTGCCCCAGATCATCCTGAAGGGTGGAGACTGGTATGCAAGTGTCGGAACGGAGGGGAGCAAGGGGACCAAGGTGTTCGCCCTCAGCGGGGACGTGATTAATATCGGCCTGGTAGAAGTGCCCATGGGGATCACCCTCAGGGACATCATTTTCGAGATCGGGGGGGGGATCCCCGACGGCAAAAAGTTTAAGGCGGTACAGCTGGGTGGCCCCTCGGGCGGATGCGTGCCCGAACATCTCCTGGATACGCCCACTGACTACGAGGCGATTTCCAAGGTAGGGGCCATCATGGGTTCGGGCGGCATGATCGTCATGGATGAGGAGACCTGCATGGTCGATATGGCCCGTTTCTTCATCGATTTCTGCAAGGAAGAATCTTGCGGGAAGTGCACTCCCTGCAGGGAGGGCACCAAGAGGATGCTGGAAATCCTGGAGAGGATCACCGAAGGGAAGGGGGAAATCGAGGATATCGAACGGTTGGAGGAGTTGAGCCGGTTCGTCAAGGATTCCGCACTCTGCGGACTTGGACAGACGGCTCCCAACCCGGTGCTCTCCACGATCCGATATTTCAGGGAGGAATACGAGGCCCATATCCTCGAGGGGCGTTGTCCCGCCCTTGTGTGCCAGGCTTTGATCACCTATTCCATTGACACGGAGGCATGTAAGTCCTGCGGTCTTTGCAAGAAGAATTGCCCGGCAGAGGCTATAACGGGCTCCAAGAAACCACCCGAGCCCTTTGTGATCCATGAGGAAAAGTGTATCCATTGCGGGGTGTGCTTCAGTGGATGCCCCTTCGACGCCATAAAAAAGAGCTCGGGGAGCAAGGTGGCCCGGGCGGCTTAGGGGGGATGATTCCCGGAAGTCTTTGCGGGACGGCTGAAGCCTTTTCCCTGTCCCCCGGGGGCAAAGCGCCCCTGATCCCGGGACAGGTCTTCATTGAACCCGGAGGAAGGGTGTGTTGATTCGCATAGAGCGGTTCTGCTGCCTTTTCATCGCATGTCTGGCTTTATCGGCGGTTGCCTCGGCGTGGATGCCCTCTGAGGCCAATGGACAGGTCCGGCGGGGAAAGGCCGTCCCTGCCCATCGACTCCCGGAATCATTGAGGACGCTTGAGATCAAAGACTTCTACGTGCCCGGGGACCTGAAAGCGGTGGGGCGTATTCAACGCATGAGCGGGACCGTAGTGGTGGTCCATGAACCATCGAAGAAGGCTTACTTTGGTGCGGCTGGAGACCTGATACATGAAAAGGACACCATCATAACCCTACCTGATTCCCGGTGCCGGATCTCTTTTTCCGGTGATGACGTGGTGGCCATGGCCCCCGACACCCGTTTCAGCGTAGAGCTTTACCGGGAGCAGGAGATGGAGGGAAAACGGTCTTTTTTCAGTATGTTGAAGGGTAAGGCCATGTTTTATGCCCTTCGCCTTTTCAGGTACAGGGACACCCGGTTCAGGGTGAAGACTCCTACGGCCATCGTGGGGGTCAGGGGGACCAAGTTCGGGATTCATGTTTACTGGGTTGAAGAGCGGCGGGCCGATGGGGCAGGGATCAGGATAGCAGACCGCAGGGACAATGCGGACCTCTATTTGGCCCAGGCCGGTTCCGAGGAGGGCGGGATAAAGAGTTATACAGACTGTTTTTCGGAGGACGGCATCCTGGATGTAAACGGAAGGATCGTTCATCCCGGCGAGATGTTCAAGGGGGACACAGGACTCGTAGTTCCCACGCCGCCGGAGTATATCAGGGCCTTTGAGGCCGAGACCGAGGTGGCCCCGGAAGGGGAAGGCGTTTCGGGCGGTGAGGGTGAAGGTAAGAAGGAGGGCGAAGCCGAGGCCGGTAAGGGCGGCCAGCAGGAAGGTGAGGGTGAAGGGAAGGATGAATCTTCCGAGGGGGGCGTAGCAGCCATGGATAGCGGTGGGGCCACGACACCTGAGGATTTCTCTGAATTTGCCGGTAAACAGGCCGAAACCACCCAACAGGAGGTAGCAACCGAGACAGAGGCCGAACAGGATATTTCCAATGGAAAAATCATCAGGGAGGTGGGCGGTATCGCCCTGCTCCTGGCAAATGCCGCAGGCCAGTTATGGACCGGGACGGACAAGGGCCCCTTATACCATTCCAGTGAGCCCAACTATTTTCGGTCTTCCGGGGGAGCGGATTCCTTTACGGCATACGAAGACAGGCACGAAAACAATTCCGCTTATAAGCTGGTAGCCGATGAGACGGATGCCTCCGGTTCCAGGATCCACGTGAACACCTTTGACTGGGGCACAGGGGGCAATCTGGCTTTGACCTCCCCTCATGATTTCGATTACCACCTGGGTGGGCGTTACTATGACGCGGAGGGGAACGAATACCTGGAGTGGGGATGGTGGGAGGATTCATCCGCAACAGACAAGGGTTTATTGGGAGAGGGATCAGGATTACAGTACTTTGCAGCCGGGGCCAAGATCTGGCACATCGAGGGAAAACAGACCCATCCGGATTATATCGATTACTTGCAGGGACAAGGGGCGAGCTACAAGTATACGGGCGAAGTCAAAGGGGTTTTCGGGGACAGTTCGGCGAGTTTCTCGCCTCCGACGGTGGTAACAGGGACCTTTAGTTGTGATGTCAATTTTCAGTTCCGGGCCGTATCCAACTTCGAACTCGATGCGAGCGGCGGCACTGCACCGGTGGTCAATGTGAACCTGAGCGACGGGAGCGGGACCATTGAAAGCGACGGAACCTTTGACCTTGAGAACTTTTCAGGAACCATCGGTCCCGGCAGCGGCCATTCTGTTTCTTCGACTCAGACCGGTGGGGGCGGGACCTTTTTCGGGAAAAAGGCCGAGGGAATAGGGGGTATGTGGCACGCCCATGATGGGTCCGATTACTGGGCCGTGGGTGAGTTCCATGGCAAGAGGTGAATGGGTTCAGGGGAACTGACAGGCCGAACCGCTTAATCCCTTGTCAAAACCCGGAGAGTGTGTTAAAGAATCGGACCGAAATTCCGGAGCGAGCAGAAGTCAAGGGTGATTTTGGCCCTGAAACGCCCGAAAGCCGATTATATCAAAAGGTTGGAGCGCTTGCTCCTGTGGCTTTTCCGGGAAAGGGATTCTTCGGGACCCCGGCTGAAGGGGCCCCCGATTCATTCGAAGGGAACGCGGAGCTTGGGCGAAAGAGGGCATGTTTTTTGAGGTCTAGGTGAAAGGCTGCGGAGGCTAAAATCCATTTAGTACATGAATGATGAGGAAACAGGAGATGGGAGTCAGAAAAGAACAGATTGTTGCTTATTGGATTGCAGGCATCTTTTTCGTGATCGGAGTGGTATGTTATGCCGCCTTTCCTGAAAAGGCTCCCGAACAGCCCGTACGGATCATGTTCAAGAGCACGGGCGGAAAGGTTCTCTTCAGCCACAAGGTCCATACCTCTGACGAAGGATATGGGATCGAATGTATGGATTGCCATCACGACCTTGAAGAGGAGGGGGACCTTCCGGCCGCCTGTGGAGAGTGTCATGAGCCCGACAGCGAGGACCCGATGAAGAGGTCGGATGCCTTACATACCCAGTGCATCGGTTGCCACAAGGAGGAAGGGGGCGGACCGGTGGATTGCAATGAGTGCCACATGCTCTAAAAGAAATTTCCGGTATCCTGTCCAAGAAGGAGCGCATACGTTCCCTTTCTTCATGAGGAGGTTGTTGAGATGATCAAAAGATCATTTTTCGGTCTGATCAAACCCAAAATGACCTTGCCGGTAACAGCAGGAGAAAAGAGGACATTGATCGAATCTCTTCCCCTGCCGAAAAAGGCGGTACTGTTGTTGGACCCGGAAAAGACCGGTGAGGTGGAACTCACCGTGAAATCCGGTGACACCGTGCGAACGGGGCAGAAGATCGGGGTTGACAAGGACGGGTTTTATCTCGTTTCTCCGGTGACCGGGACGGTCACGGCCCTTGGCCGACAGGCCGGACACCTCGGCCAGGTATACCAGTCGATCACGGTGGAGGTGGCCGAGGAGGATCAGTGGGATGAGGAATTCAGCGCTGCAGCAGGAGAATCAGGCCGGGAGAGTATCCTGCCTTTCCTGGGCATCCTTCCCGGGGCCGCTGATTTCAGGAACTTTCTGAATCCCGGGCATTCTTACGATACGGTCATCATCAGCGCCATGGAACAGGATCTGATGGTGGAGACCAGCCGCTATGTCCTGAAACATCAGGCCAAGGACGTCAAGGAGGGAATCGAAGTCCTGAAGGAGATTCGGCCTGCCGGCCGGTATGTCTTGGTCGCCCCCCCTGACCTCCTTTCCTTGACGGCTCGCTCAGGAGCGGAAGGCCAGACAGTTGATCCGGTTTACCCCAATAACCTGCCGGGGATGATAGTCAGGAAGGTCATGGGAAAAGCGGTCCCTGCAGGGAAGCGTTTCGAAGAGGCGGGCGTCGGATACCTCAACGTTGAGGCGGTCGCCGCCCTGGGGAGGGTCTTCAGGGACCGGACTCCACAACTTGACAAGGTGATCACGGTGATCCGGAAGGACAAGACGACCCAGATGATCAAGGTGCGTATGGGCACGCCGGTGGGAGAAATCCTCGGACCTATGGGTATCGAGGCGAACCACGGGGATCGGATCGTCTTCGGGGGCCCCATGAGAGGTCCGACGGTCTTCTCAGAAGACCTCCCGGTCTCGGCGGACACGGATGCCGTAATGGTCCAGGACAAGGCGGAACTCCTCCCTTATGTGGACAACCATTGCGTTAATTGCGGAGAGTGTGTGAGAATCTGCCCGGCCAAGATTCCGGTCAACATGCTTATTCGGTTGCTTCAGAGCGGTCTCTTCGAGGAAGCCGCTGATCGCTATGACCTCTTTTCCTGCATAGAATGCGGATTGTGCAGTTTCGTCTGTATCGCGCGAATCCCTATCTTTCAGTATATCATGCTCGGGAAATACGAATACGACAGGATGAAAGGAGCGGAGGAATCCAATGGCTAGCCAGAAGCTGTTCGTCGGTTCATACGCACCCCATTGGCATGATGGAAGCAGCCTGCGGGAAAGACATCTTCATATAATGCTGGCCTGTCTGCCCGCGGTGATCCTCGGCATCGCTCAATACGGAATCCCGGCCTTCAGGGTCGTCCTTTTTTCCGTTTCCTGCGCCATGCTGTGGGAACTCCTCATGAACAAGGCCATGAGCCGACCCGTAACCATCGGTGATGGAAACGCCGCCTTGATAGGAATGGTGTTCGCCATGCTCCTTCCCGCCACGACTCCCTGGTGGATGGTCGTCGTGGGAACCTTTGTGGCGATTGTGATCGGAAAGCAGATCTGGGGCGGAATGGGGTGCAATCCCTGTAACCCGGTCCTGGTGGCCGTCGCCATCTTGATGCTTTCCTGGCACGACCGCCTGGATTTCAATGCAGCTCTGGTGAACTATGATTTTGGATTCACTGTGGAGCATCCCCTGACTGCTTTGAAATACCTTGGACCCTCCGTGGTGGATAACTACAATTTCTCGGATCTCTTCCTCGGTCAGCAGGTGGGAGGAATCGGCACCGCCTTCGCCCTCGGACTTATCCTGGGGGGCGTCTACTTGATCTTGAGAGGCTTTGTCCGTTGGGAAATATCCTTGTCCTTTCTCCTGGGACTTGTTATCACCGCTTCGATTTTCCACGGTGCAAATCCCGAGAAGTATGCAGGTCCCCTGTTTCATGTCCTGACGGGGTATACCCTGATTGCGACCTTCTTCCTGTTGCCGGAGGAATCTTCCTCCCCGGTCAACTTCGTACCCATGCTGCTTTACGGGGCGATGGCCGGGGTCCTGACCGTGCTTATACGCAATATCGGCTTCTTCGTGGATGGTGTGGTCTTCGCGGTGTTACTCGTGAATCTGGCCAACCCGTTGCTCGACAGGATCAGACCCAAAGCCATGGGAAGGGAGATCGAACATGCGTGAAATGATAAAACTCTTCGTTGTGATCGTCCTATTCAGCATTGTTTCCGGGGGCGGTCTGGCGGCCCTGAGGGGAGCGACCAAGGACCGCATCGAGATGCAGCAGTTGAAGTTCGTAAAGGGCCCGACTCTTGCTAAAATCCTGAAAGGGTGTGAGAACGACTATCTCGCAGATCGATTCAAGATCGCCGACGGAGAAGTTCAGAGGGACTTTTTCGTGGGTAAGTTTAATGGAAAGCGTAATGTCGTAGCCTTTGAGGCCTTTGGAAAGGGGTTCGGAGGAGACATCGGAGTGATCGTCGCCGTCAATGTGGAGACCGATAAAATCGTCGGGGTGGGGATCACCACCCACAGCGAAACCCCGGGCCTCGGGGCCAGGATAAAGACCGAAGAAGCCTTTACAGCACAGTTCAAGGGTATGTCCATCAAGGAACCTTTCAAGGTCAAGGCGGACGGCGGACAGGTGGATGCCATCAGCGGCGCCACGGTGTCCTCGAGGGGGGTTTGCGGCGCCATGGTCAAGCTGGGCGAGATTTATACACGTTTGAAGGACCAGATCGTCGAGAAATTAAAAGCATAGAGATCGAGGGAGACAAGGGACTATGGCAAAGAGCGTCGTACAGGAATTTACAAAGGGGTTGTGGGCTGAGATTCCCCCGTTTCGACTGGTTCTCGGGCTTTGCCCAACCCTGGCCGTCACCAAGAGCGTGGAAAACGGTTTTGGTATGGGAGTGGCCACTACCTTCGTACTCGTCTGCTCCAATATATTGATTTCTCTTTTAAGGAGTGTCGTGCCCAAGAGGGTGAGGATCGCCTGCTACATCGTCGTCATAGCAACCTTCGTGACCGTGGTGGAACTCCTCATGCAGGCCTTCGCCTATCCACTGTTTCTGCAACTGGGTATCTTCATTCCCCTCATAGTCGTGAACTGCATCCTCCTGGGACGGGCCGAGGCCTTCGCCTCCAAGAACGGCGTTGTGGCCTCACTGGCGGACGGCCTGGGGATCGGGATCGGTTTCACCCTTTCCCTTACCGCCCTTTCCCTGTTCCGGGAGGTGCTCGGGAAAGGGAGCCTGACCCTGCCTTTCGGGATTGCGTCCTTCACCGATATATTCGGGGCTTCCTATCAGCCTTTCTCTTTCCTGGTTGAGGCCCCCGGGGCTTTTGTCTGTCTGGGATTGATGCTGTGCATCATGAATATGCTGGGCAAGAAGTAAGGGAGTTATTACTCTTTCTCATACAAGGTAAGGAGACATTCGATGGGCGATTACCTGTTATTGGGCATTAGTTGTATTTTTGTCAACAACATCCTTTTGATGCAGTACCTTGGGAACTGCCCCTTCCTGGGTGTATCGAAAAAGATGGAAACGGCCGTAGGAATGGCTATGGCCGTCATCTTCGTGCTGGTGATGGCGGGGACCATCACCTGGGTCACGGAGCATCTCCTTCTTCGACCCTTTGGGTTCGAATTCCTCCGGACCCTGGCTTTTATCCTGGTCATCGCCTCCCTGGTTCAATTCGTAGAGATGTTCCTGAAGAAGAGCATACCGGCCCTTTATGCCGGCCTGGGAATCTTCCTTCCTCTGATTACTACCAATTGCGCGGTGATGGGCGTGTGCCTCATCAACATCAAGGAGGAGTACAGCTTCCTCCAGGCCCTTGTCGCCTCATTCAGTTACGCCGTCGGGTTCGGGCTTGCCCTGGTCCTGTTCGCCGGTGTCAGGGAACGCATCCTATTGGCCAGGGTTCCCAAACCCCTCCAGGATACTTCCATCGGCCTGGTTGGCGCCGGCTTGATGTCCCTCGCGTTTTTCGCCTTCAAGGGGATGGTCTAGTCCATCCATGTTTAAAAGGGATTGTTGCCGCCCGTCCTTTACGGCGGGAGGCCGGAAGCTGAAAGGCCCTTTTATCAGACTCGAAACAGGAGGCACTCGATGATACTTGGCGGGATTCTCATCATGGGAGCGGTCGGCGCCGTGGTGGGCGTGGGTTTGGCCCTGGCGTCAAAGATATTCTATGTTTACGTGGATCCCAAGATCGAAGCCGTAGAGGAGGCCCTGCCGGGCGCCAATTGCGGTGGTTGCGGTTACCCGGGTTGCAGCGCCAATGCTGTGGCTATTGTTGAAGGAAGGGCCTCCGCATCCTCTTGTGTGGCAGGAGGACCCGAGATCGCCGCCGAAATCGCTGAAATCATGGGTGTGAAATTGGAAGCCCGGGAGCCCGATATCGCGAGGCCGGGGTGCCGATACGGTTATGAGGATGCGGATCTGAAGTACCTGTACGACGGAATCCCGGACTGCCGCGCCATGGCGTTGCTGAAGGGCGGGTCAAAGGTATGTCCCATCGGATGCCTGGGAATGGGGACCTGTGTACGCGCCTGCCCCTTTGGTGCCCTTTCCATGGGGCCGGATCATCTGCCCGTTGTGGATCCGGAGAAATGCACCGGATGCGGGACCTGTGAGAGGGTCTGCCCGAAGCATATCATCACCCTTTCCTCCTATACGCGGAGGATGCAGAAAGAATACACCACCGACGATTGCACGGCGCCCTGCCAGAGGGCGTGCCCCGCGGGAATCGATATTCCTTCCTACATCCGGGAGATCAGGGAGGGGCGTTACCTGGAAGCGATTCGAGTCATCAAGGAGACCAATCCCTTCCCCGCGGTTTGCGGCCGGATCTGCGTGCACCCCTGCGAATATGAATGCAGGCGGAACCTGGTGGATGAGCCTGTGGCCATCAATCATCTCAAACGCTTCGCCGCGGATTATGAGATGAAGTCCGGCGAACGGGTCCAGATTCCCAGGGCCCCGGAAACAGGGCGAAAGATCGCCGTCGTGGGTGGTGGTGCAGAGGGACTTACCGCGGCCTACTTCTTGAACCGACTTGGTCACGATGCCTCGGTGTATGAGGCCACCTCGAGGCTCGGGGGCTTGCTACACTCAGGGATTCCGGAGAACCGCTTACCGCGGGATATCCTGGAATACGAGATCAACGGAATTCTGGATGCGGGCGTACAGGCGTACACCAACAGGAAACTGGGTCGGGATTTCACAATCGATTCGCTTTTCAAAGAAGGTTATGAAGCCGTCCTCGTGGCCATCGGCGGATGGGATACCCAGATGAGTGTCAAGGAAAGGGAGGCGGCCCCGTCCACCAAGGCCCTGCCCGGTGTGCGGTTCCTATTGGATTTCCTGCTGGACGTAAGGGCTGGAAGGGATCCCGGTGTGGGGGAAAACGTGATGATCGTGGGGGGAGGAAAGGCGGCGCTGGAGGCTGCCAGGCATTCTCTCCAGGCGGGCGCAAAGGTGGTCAACATCGTATCCCGGAAGGGAAGGGATGAGTGGCCTCTGGACCGGGTGGAGCTGGAAAAATTGGAGAGGGAGGAAGGGATTCGGTTCTTTTTTGAGGCCGCACTCACTCGGATGATGGGGGAAGGCCCAGCCTTGAAGCAGGTGGAAATCACCAGCACCCACGCACAGGGTGAAGAGAAAGAAGACATGAATGAATTGATCCCGGTGGATACCTTACTCACCGGGGCCGGCCGTTTTCCTGAGTTGATCTACGTTCCCCGGCGGACCGAAGAAGAAAGTGCTTCCCGGCCCGAAGGGCCCGTTTCCTGGGAAACCGTGGTCCCTTATGCGAGCCCCTTCGCCATGGAAGATATCGGAATCTTTCGGCCCGGTGAGGCCTCCGTGGATTACAAGGCGGTGGTGGAGGCCATCGGAATGGGTAGAAGATCCGCAGGCTCCCTACATAAGTACTTGAATGGGGAGGCCGTGGAAGCGCCGGACAATATGCTCCGGAGATTCACTCCTGTCCTCAACATAGAGAGCCTGGAACCGGTGAAGGAGACCCCCAGGGAGCCCATGCCTGAACTGCCCAAGGAAGAGCAGATCGCGGATCCATCAGCGGAGATCGCTCTCGGTTACTCTGAAGAACAAGCCAGGCGGGAGGCTGAACGCTGCCTCCAATGTGGACTCATCTGTTACCGTCGGGTGGGCGGGAATCCGCACTAGTCACGATCCTCAAAAGCCGGGGAG
Organism: Deltaproteobacteria bacterium; assembly: GCA_019310525.1. Lineage (NCBI taxonomy): Bacteria > Pseudomonadati > Myxococcota > Myxococcia > Deltaproteobacteria bacterium. The sequence goes on from JAFDEE010000018.1 coordinate 19,722, forward strand.
AGTATTCCATCTTTCCCCGAATCCTTCGATCCATCCATTTCAATCCGAGGAAACTGATCCCCATGGCCGAAAGGCCCCCGATAACAGAAGGCAGGGTGACGTCCCTGGAAGCGGTCTGTGCCCAGTAATTTCCCAGAAAGGCACCGGCAAGCAGCATCAAGATGGGGCCGAGATAGACGATGAGGGAAAGTTTGAGCAGGGCCCTGGTGGGCACGGCAATTTCCACCAGGTCTCCCTCTTTTGCCTGAAGGGTGTTTGGAACTTTGACCTGCATCTCCCTGTTTTCTAACGTGTGGCATTGATCCCGGGATTGACAAGTCGCACAGTGAGAGCTCTGTTGAATCCTGACGAAAATGTTTCGCTCATCAGCCTGTTCGACCCGGCCGCGTTCCTTTTCCATGCCAACCCCCTTCCATTTATCGTCCCTCTGTTGAAATGGGAGAGAATCCTTTAACTCAAAAGCCATTCCGAACCGGATTCACCATTGATTGTAAAAAAGCATATCACATGTGGGGAAACCAGGCCAGTTAAAGCGCTTCTCAGCCATTTATAAAATCGAAAGTGGTGGAGAGGGGGAAACCGGTATGATATATTCCAATCCATGGAAGACCATTGAAAAAGGTCTGAACCTGGAACTGACAGGTTGATTGCGAGATGGATAACCATATCCCCGATGCCATGACGATCCTCAAGGAGATGTGGGATCAAGTGCTCCTGCTGAGCGTGGGAAACGCTTACCTTTGTGAGGAGCGTTTCCTGCCCGAATTGGGCCGGAAACTCGAGGCCCGGGCCGAAGATCTTCGCAGGGCGATTGCTTCATTGGAAAAGCGGTTTCCCGGGAAATTCACCGATAAGGTTCCCACCGAAGATTTTCTTCAGAGAATTCAAGATACCGCAAGGAGGATGCAGGACCCTGACCGGGAGATCCTGGCCCGGTGTACCGTTGGTGATGTAGGTCGAGAGTTGGAAGCGGATCTCAGATCCCTGAAAGAAGCGGTTCAAACCATTCAGGACCGGGTGGAAGGTGTGGCCCCGACCTATTCACGGGGAGAATCGCTGAAAAATGTCTTTAGTTCGCTTCGAGCCGCCGGATCATGGCTCTCCCTGTTTCTAAAACTCGCGGCCGTCACCGCCCTCCTGGTTGTTTGCGTGTTCATGGCGCTATACCTGACCATGGAAAGGCCCGGCAGCCTTAAGGATCGGATCTCAAAGGACGAGAAAAGGATCCAGGTCCTTCGCGGAGTTATTGATGAGACGGCCCGGGAAAAAGAATCCCTTGATCAACGGATCGATACCCTCAGCTCCGGTGAGATGACCCGGGAAGCCAAGGTCAAGGCAATGGAGCTGGAGGTCAGAATACTTGAGTTGGAAAAAAGGATCCGGGACGTGGAAGCTGAAATCATTTCACTTGAGTCCCGCATAAGGGAAAACCGTGAACGGCTCGAAATCCTACGCAAAAAACCTTTCATCCGTCGCCTGTTAAGGCTGTGATTATCCGTTTTCAAGGGAACAGGTCCCACAAGGTGGGTTAAATCAGGTAGTTTTTGAACTCCTCTTTCTTCCGTGCCCTTGCTGAAACCACACTGTTTTTTCCCCTTCCCTCAATCCTGATTTCTGCTTCTCCTCCTTCATCGACATCACTGTATGAGGCCGCAAGAGATGCCGCAAGGGTTACGGCTTCCCCGGGGAGATCACCCGGGGCCAGGACCGTGGGGCCTGGGCAGGATGTTGATTTCAGAATCAGGTCCCCAGGGGTGGCCAGGTTCTGGATGGCCTGGTTCTCCCGTTGGTTCCTGCCAACGATGAATTTTATTCCTGGGGAAACTCTAAAGTGTCGTCCGACTTTAAGGAGTTCGATTTCCCGGACATCGACTTCATCCGAGTCGGTGAAAAGATCTTTGAGACGATTCGAAAACCCCTTGTCCGTCAGAAGACACCCCCCGGCTGGTGAAGGGTAGTCCTTGATGCCGAATTTCTCGGCCAGGGCCATCTGTGGTTTCCTGGATCGACCCGAGAGGTTCAGAAGTCGCTCCCGGTCCACCCATCCTTCCCTTTCCGGAGTTGTCATGGGCAAGCGTTTGGCCGAAAGCGGGCGAAGCAGAATACCGCCGCATTCACTTTCGGCCTCCACGATGTCAAGGGCCTTGCGATTTTGGGACATAGGCCTTTGGCCGAGGACTTCACCCGTAATAATGAAATTAGCCCCTTCCCCTTCCAGGAGTTCGCCCGCGCAACGAATCATCAGGGCATGGCAGTCGATGCAAGGGTTCATGTTTTCACCATACCCGTGCTTGGGGTTTCGCACGATCTCCAGATGGCGTTCCGTAATGTCGACTACTTTGAGGGGGAGTCGGATTTCCGCGGCAGATTTTTTCGCACGTTCCGGAGAGAAGAAAGGTGTTTCAAAAAAAAGGGCCTGGACCATGATCCCTTGGGCTCGTACTATCGAGGAAGCAAGCATGCTGTCCAGGCCGCCTGAAAACACACACAGGGCTTTCATTTATAATCCAGCCTCCGCCAGTTCCCGGATCAGGGCCCGTTGCTTTCTGTCGAGTTTTCTTGGAACGGCGATTGAAATCTCAACATAGGCGTCACCCCTTCCGGTCCCTTTCATATGTGGCATTCCGTACCCCTTGAGCCTGAACCTTGCCCTGCTCTGGGTGCCCGGGGGAATTTTGAGTCTCAAAGTTTTCCCGTCTATCGTAGGTACCTCGATCTCGGTTCCAAGGACGGCCTCTGAAAACTTGATCTCCCTGGTTATGATGAGATCATCACCCTCCCGTTTAAAGAGGGGGTGATCCAGGACCTTGATGTGTATATAAACGTCGCCCCTGGGCCCACCATACAACCCGGGTTGCCCTTGCCCTCTCAACCTGAGTTTTTTCCCCGTCGAGATTCCTGCCGGGATCTTTACCGAGAGCCTGTCAATGGGGGAGCCCGGCTGGGAGGGGATTGTCTTTTGGGTTGTGGTGGCCGCTTCTTCCAGCGTAATGGTCAACTCGTAATTGACATCCTGTCCCTTTATGGGACGGTGGTGACTTTCGAAACCACCGAAGCCGGTTCCGAAACGGCCGCTTTCCCTGAAGGCGTTCTGTCCTCCTCCACCGAAAATATGGCTGAAGATGCTTTGGGCCCTTCCACCGCCTCCGAAACCGAATTCCCTGAAGATGCTGGAAAAATCGAAATCACTGAAAATATCCTCTTGCGTGAAGCGCTGCTGGAAACCATCGGCCCCGAACATGTCATATTGTTTCTTTTTCTCAGGGTCACTCAAGACGGCATAGGCCTCGCTGATTTCCTTGAACCTTTCTTCGGCATCCTTTTTGTCCTTGTTTCGGTCAGGGTGGTATTTCAGGGCGAGCTTTCGATAGGCCTTCTTGATTTCATCTTGAGAGGCCGACCTTGATACGCCCAATATCTTGTAATAGTCCTTTCCCCCCATAGGCCGAATTTCCCCTCTTTGGATTGGTTTTCTGAAATCGACATTAATTCTAAGCACTTCTGAAAGGAAGTCAAGGCGGAAACCAGTGAGGGCTTCCTTGATCATGGGGCATCAAAGAAAGGGTAAGGTGCGGAAACTTGACGGGTTATTCCAATCCCCGTATAGTAACCTCGTTCCATTCCTTTTGGGTCCTCTCTGTCCAGGGAAAGGGAGGGAAAAGTCCAAGTCTTCGAAATCTTGTCCAGGTTCGCGCCTTGAGGGCAGGAAACCTTGTCCCGGGTAACCATCCTGAACCGTTTAACGTGTGGCCGGGAGGCTCGGATGGTGGGTTTCAGCCTCTCTGATTTTCATCAACGCAATCGTGAGAAGATCATCCTTGAATGGGTCAACAGACTCCAAACGGAGATGGGGGATCAGTACGCCCTTCGGCCGAGGGAAGAACTCATAGGAACGGTCTCAGAGGCCCTGGAGGCCAATGATCGGGTTATCAACCACGGGGATTACGGCCCCATCGACCGATTCATCGAAAAAATCACCCGAATGCGTCTGGGGGCGGGGTTTCTTTTATCCGACGTCCAGAAGGCCTTCGAGTGTTATCGAGATATAGTGATCCCCATGCTTGCCCGGGAAAGCTTCATGATGGAGGAATACTGCGACCTGGTCGTCCGCATTAATAAATGCCTGGCCCATACCATTCACCGGTTCAGTGATTTTTTCCAGGAAATGCATGAGAAAAAGATCCTGGAACACAATCGGCGCCTGGAAGAAGAGGTCAGGGCCAGGACGGCCCAGCTCCGGGAGTCCGAGCTGAGATACAAGACCCTGGTGGAAGAGATCAACGATGGATACTTCGTCATCCAGGACGAGGTGATCGTTTTTGCCAACAAGGCTTATTGCAGAATGCACGGGTATTCCCTGGAAGAGGTGCTGGGGAGAAAATACCATGAGTTTGTGGATCCCAGGGATGTGGAAAAAGTGGTTTCCATCTACCGGAAGAGTTTTCATGAGGGATCGGCCCCAAGTGTTTTCGAGTACCTTCGCAGGAACAAGGATGGAAAGAGTTTCCCAACGGAAATTACAGCGAAATTAACCCATTACGAAGGTAAGATCTCAAACCTGGGGCTCTGCAGGGATATCAGCCGAAGGGTGGAGATGGAGATGAGAATGCGGGAGGCGGAGAAAATGGCCTATATCGGAGAGATCACGACCTCCCTTTCCCACGAAATCCGCAATCCCCTTTCCGCCGTCAAGATGAACCTTCAAATAATCAAGAGGAACGCCAAACTCAAGGGCAACGATCAGCGGCGCATCGATATCTCGGCGAGAGAAGTGATGCGCCTGGAACGCACCCTCACGGAGTTGCTGGATTTCGCCAAGCCCCTGGAGCTACACTTAGTCCCTTGCAAGGTCAATGACGTCTTGAACTCATGCGTGGAACTGCTCGAAACGAAATTCGGTGAAAATGGACTCATCCCCATCGTCAGGCATGATCCGGACTTGCCCGAGATCTCGTGTGACGGGGAAAAGCTGGGACAGGCCCTCATCAACCTGCTCCTCAATGCGATTGAAGCCTCTCCCGAAGGAGGGAGAATATTTGTTACAACCCGGTACCGCCCGGAGAGAAAACCTTCGGGTGTCGAGTTGTTCATCGAGGACGAGGGACCCGGGATATCGAGCAGTTGCCTGCCGGAGATATTCAAGCCCTTTTTTACCACCAAGAGCCGGGGAACCGGTCTGGGCCTCAGTAACGTGAAGCGGATCATGGAAAGTCATGGAGGGGAGGTGACGGTCGTGAACCGTAATCCCCATGGTGCCTCATTCAGGGTTTTTCTCCCCGAAGGATCAGGGTATGGCAAAAGTACTTCTTGTTGATGATGAGGATTCCATCCTGGAATCCCTCGAAATGTTCCTTTCGGAGAAAGGCCATGAGGTCTACAAGGCCTCATGCGGAGGGGATGGAATTGAAATTTTCTCCAGGGTCGTGCCTGATGTGGTCATCCTGGATATCCGGCTTCCGGACATGGACGGGATTGAAGTACTAAACAGGCTCCAGGGAAAAGGCGCTCCCGCAAAGGTAATCATGATGACGGCGTTTCATGACATGGAGACGACGGTACAGGCCATGAAGGGCGGGGCCTACGATTATATCCACAAGCCCCTGGACGTGGACGAGATCGAGAAGTCCGTCAATCGGGCCCTTCATCTCCTGGAGGTTGATCGCAAGACCCCGTCACCTGGAGGTGAAAGAGCAGCGGACGACGAAGTGATCATCGGCAAGAGCGAGAAGATGCGGGAGATCTTCAAAATGATCGGTCTCCTTTGCCGAAACAGGGCCACAGTTCTCATCCAGGGGGAAACGGGAACAGGCAAGGAACTGATCGCCCGGGCTATCCATAAGAACAGTTCCTTCGCCGACCAACCCTTCGTCACCCTTGATTGCGCGGCCGCTGTCGAGACCTTGCTTGAAAGCGAACTCTTCGGCCATGAGTCAGGGGCCTTTACGGGTGCGAATCGCTTGAAGAAGGGCAAAATTGAACTGGCTGGATCCGGCACCCTGTTTCTGGACGAAGTCGGGGAACTCCCTCCTTACCTCCAGGGGAAGTTCCTCGGGTTTCTTCAGCGAAAAGAGTACATGCGTATCGGAGGTCAACAGGCCCTGCGCTCGAAGTGCCGTATCATCGCCGCAACCAACAAAGACCTGGCCGAACGGGTCCGGCGGGGGGACTTTCGAGAAGACCTGTTTTTCCGCTTGCGCGTTGTAACCATTCAAGTCCCGCCCTTGAGGGATCGACTCGAGGATATCCCGGCACTCGCCGACCACTTTCTCCAGAAGATCGGCAAGGAGCTGGGAACGGGAGTCTGTAAGCTTCAGAAGGGTACGGTTGAAAGGCTTATGAGACACCCCTGGAACGGTAACGTGCGGGAACTCGAGAACGTTCTTGTTGAGGCCGTGGTGAAGGCCCATGGCAAAGTCATCCTGGTGGAGGAAATTGAACGGATTTTGCAGTTGAATCACAATCTTCCGGCCAGTGGGCTTGCTTCCTTCTCTTTGCTCAACGTGGAGAAGGAGCACATCGAGAACACCCTCCGCCGCATGGGATGGAACCGGACCCGGGCGGCTCGTGCCTTGGGCATCTCTCTCCCCACCCTAAGGAGTAAGATTCGAAAATACGGGATTGAACCACCCCTGGTTTCCTCGTCTCCCCTGAAGGGGAACATGACCTCCTAAGCGGTACCTCACCAGATCGCCACTTATTTTCCTTATCCCATCGGTCAAATGAAGTCCATGGTCTACGCCGCCACCGAAAGGACTTCCATCATTTGTTGTTTAACTTCGTTATCTATCACACGGCGTCTCAGAGGGTTTTTTGCCGAGTCACGAAATCATCCCCTCTTCCCCGGGTAGGTTTCAGGTAAAGGTGAAAGATTCTTTCTGGCCCTAAAAATATTTTTCTGATTGAAAAGGGGACCTCCCATGTTCTCATCAGACTGCCCTCCCTATCTGGTCGAATTTTCGAGGGATATTAGGGATGAAAGAGGATGGGGAATACCCGGCCGGGATGGCATGCCCCTTGCTGTACTAGAGTAGAGGCAGCTTCGGGGGATCCGGAATGGAGATCAAGACCCTGAGAGAGCGGGAAAAAGAACACCTCCTGGAGGTTCTCGACAAGACCTCCTGGAACCTTGAGATGGCGGCGCGGCTCCTCCAGATACCCCTTCCGCAGGTGAAGCGGAAGATCCGTCAATACGGACTCGAGGACCCGAAAAGGAGACGGTCTTCCAGTTAGAGAAAACCTTTTGAGAAGACAAGGAGGGAGGGACATGACGAGAAGAGGTGTTGTTTTGTCGGTTTTACTGTCTGCGCTGACTCTGTGTTTTCTGTTCGGCCAGGCCTCGGCGGCGGAACCCATCACCATCGGGTGCCCGCTTTCCACGGCCTTTGTGTACGGCTGGGACGCGGAGCGCGGGATAACACTCGCCGTGGAGGAGATCAATTCCCGGGGAGGCGTGAATGTCGGAGGCCAGAAGCGGCCGTTCAAGGTGGAGGTCATCGACACCCGCGACCTTGAACCGGGTGTTCCGGTCAGCGAGGCCCTGATGGCCGTGGAAAAGCTGATCCTGGAGAAGAAGGCCGATTTCCTTCTCGGAGGCCCTGTCCGCTCAGAGGCGGCTCTTGCAGCCATGGGACTGCTTTCCAAATACAAAAAGATCTCCATAGTGACGACGGGTGTGTTGACCCCGAAGTACCATGCCATGGTTGCAAAGAACTACGATAAATACAAATATTGCTTCAGGATTCACGGCGAGGCCAAGCAGTTGGTCAAGGAAATCATGACCTGCTTTAATGAGATTCGGAAAAAATTCGGCCTCGACAAAGTATTCATCATGGTTCAGGACGTGGCCCATGCCCGGGGCGGGGGAAAGGTCCTGGGCAAGGTCGCCGAAAAGCAGGGATGGAAGGTCCTGGGAACAGCAGTCTACCCGACCGGAACATCCGATTTCTCCATGGGGCTGCTGAAGGCCAAAAAGGCCGGTGCCCAAATCCTGAACATCTGGATGGACATGCCGGAGAGTTCCATCCTGCTGAAGCAATGGTATGAGATGCGCATCCCGGCCCTTCCCTTCGGCTCTACCCTGGCGGCAGCGGAGCAGCCGGGCTTCTGGAAGGCCACGGAAGGGAAAGGGGAGTATACTCTTTGTAACGTGGTCAACGCAGGAAACGCTCCCAGCAACGCTACCCCCTGGACCATGAAATTTTACAACGCCTATACCAAGAGATGGGGCATCCAGCCCGAGGGACTGGGAAGCTCAAGCAGTTACATGGCGGTGTACGTCTTGAAGGAAGCCATTGAGAAGGCCGGATCTCTTGATCCCGAAAAGGTCGTAAAGGCCCTGGAGCAGACGGATATGATGGGGGCTTACGGCAGAATCCGCTTCGACCCCAAGAGCCATCAGGTCATCCCGAGCATGGATCCCAAGGAGGGGGCGGTGGGTTCCATTCTCCAGTGGCAGGCCGGAGAGCGTGTAGTCGTCTTCCCAAAGAGCATCGCCATGGGTGAGATCAAGCTGCCGCCTTGGATGAAGCAGTAAGTCCTTTCGGAAATCGACCATCGGAATGTGAGAAGAGAATAAGGCGGCGAGGAGAGGAGTTCAGGGCGCCATCAACCCTGTGGGAAGGGTTATCTGCTTCGGGAGCAATGCCTTCCTCCCTGCCGCCTGTCCATCAACTTGCATCCTTCCTGCATCTGAATGAGGAACAGATCCTATCATGGAGATCATCATCTACGGCATCATCAACAGTACAGCCCTGGCCTTGATGGCCCTGGGATTCGCCCTGGTGTACGGGATCAGCCGGGTGCCCAATTTCGCCCACGGCGCCCTTTACGTCATCTGCGGATTCATCACATGGAGCTTCCTCAATAAATTGGGCCTGAACTACCCGCTGAGTATCCTGCTCGCCATGGTGATCACCGGGGTCATCGGGGGGCTCATCTATCGCTTCATCCTGATCCGGGTCCGGGGAATGGCCATTTCCGAGATCATAGCATCCTACGCCATCGGCCTCGCCATCCTTGAGGGCTTTCGCTGGTGGGGATTCAAGGGCCTGACATACACCCTGCCCGTTTTCCTGGAGGGAAGCATCACCATCGGAGATGTGCCCGTGGACCTCCATCGGATCCTTGTGGTGGTGATAGGTGCGGCCGTAGTGGGCTTCCTCTGGATGTTCACACACTTCACCCGGGTCGGCCTGGCCCTTCGGGGAATGGCCCAGGATGAAAGGGCCGCCCTCATGCTCGGGATCGATTCGGATCTTATGGCTATTGTGGCCATGACCTTCGGGTCCATGCTGGCCGGGCTGTCGGCCGTGCTTCTTCTCCCCTTAGGTAATATAGTGGTGGAAGCGGGTTACAACGTGTTGGTTCTCGCCATTGCCGTCTGTATCGTGGGCGGCCTGGGGAGCTGGATGGGGGCTGTTTTGGCCGCGTTCCTGATCGGGTTCGCCCAGATCCTGACCGTGGTCTATCTTGGTTCTCACTACCAGATGGTGGTGGCGCTCCTTGCCATCATATTGACTCTTGTTCTCCGGCCTTCGGGCCTTTTCGGGAAGCAGAAGGAACTGGAAGAAAGGGTATAAAACGTGGCGACTCAAACCGGGAAGCGAAAGGAAAGGCTGGATCGGGGCATCAAGGTCCGAACAGATGGAATCTATGCCCTGATGTCCTGGAAAGAATTGTCCTACCTCATTCTGCCCAGGGCGGTGCTGATTTTGGGGATGCTGATGCTCCCCTTGGTCATGCCGGGCATGTACTGGCAAAGGGTTGTTTCCATTGTTTGCATCTATGCGCTCCTGGCTCTCAGTTTCGATTTCCTGGCCCACTTCCTGGGCCTGGTTTCCCTGGGCGGGGCCTTCTTTATCGGCGTTGGAGGGTACCTTTCCGCCATCCTCAATACGCAATATGGACTTTCCCCCCTTTGGGCCATTCCCCTTGCAACCCTTGCAGGAGGTGTCGTCTGTACAATTCTCCTGCTTCCCTGTCTTCCTCTTCGGGGAGTCTACTTCGCCATCATAAGCCTTATGTTCCCCCTTGCCATGGCCCGTATCATCGAGGCCCTGGACATCTTCGGCGGAACGGACGGGATCATGGGAATAGAGAGCTTCGCCAACCGCTGGTTCGAGCAATATGCCGTGATTCTCATCGTTTTGGGATGCCTTTTCGGCCTGAGGCGTTTGGTCAATCTGGACCTGGGATTGGTCTTTCGGGCCGTCAAGGATAACGATCAGGCGGTCCGGGCCTCCGGGATGAGCCTGACCCGTTACAAGGCCATGGGCGTTTTCATCGCCTCGGCCATGGGATGCATGGCTGGGGCCTGCCTAGTGCATATCTACATGTGGTCGGGCATCTCGTTGTTCGCCCTGGATTTTTCCATACTTCCCATCGCGGCCACAGTGATCGGCGGGGGAGGAACCCTGGTAGGTCCTGTTTTGGGATGTTTTATTCTGGTACCCATCTCGGAACTGCTCCGGGCCTTCGGGACCTTGCGGATCGTTTTCTATGCCCTGATTCTCATGGGCTTCATTGTCTTCAGGAGTGAGGGGCTCATGGTCTTCGGGCAGCGCAAGTACCATCAGTTTGAAAGGTGGGTCAAGGTATGAATCGTGAACCGATGCTGGAGGTGCGGGGTGTCACCAAGACCTTTGGGGGAATCCTGGCCTTGAACAATGTCAGTTTCGACCTCTTCCCCGGTGACATCCTGGGAATCATCGGACCGAACGGGTCCGGGAAGACCACCCTCGTCAACTGCATCACGGGGTTTGTCAAGATGACTTCAGGCCGGGTGCGGTTCAAGGGCAGGAACATCACCGGTAAACCGGCCCACAAGATCGCGGATATGGGCATCACCCGGACTTTTCAGATCATGCGGCCCTATTACAGCCTTCCGGCCTATAAAAATCTGGTTATTCCCCTATACTCGCCGCGCGCCAGGAGAACGGGAGGATGGAGAGGCGGAGGGAAACTAGGTGACCGGGATACCGTTGGGATCGACATCCTGGAAGAGATCGGTTTTGAACGGGATTCCCACGTGCCTTACAAGATGGCGGCAACCCTTCCGACGGGATATCTCAAGCGGCTGGAGTTGGCCAGGTGCCTGGCTTTGAAGCCGGAGATCATTCTTTGCGATGAGGTTTTTTCCGGCTTGAGTATGAGCGAAATCGCCAGCATGGTTCCCTTGATCGAACGCCTCCAGATGGACGGCATCACCCTGATCATGATCGAACACCGGCTCAGGGAGCTATTCCGGGTGGCCAACCGGATCCTGGTCCTTAATTTCGGCGAGAAACTCATGGAGGGGACCCCGGAAGAGGTCATGGGAGATGAGCGGGTGAAGGAGGCCTATTTTGGATCCGAGGAAGTGGAGGAGGTCATGACCTATGCTTGAAGCAAGGGAGCTGATGGTCTTTTATGAGAATATGCTGGCCCTGAACAATGTGTCTGTGGGCTGCGGGGAGAACCAGATCGTGGGAATCTTCGGGGCCAACAGCGCCGGGAAGTCCACACTCATGTATACTCTGTCCGGTATCATCGAGGATATCCGTAAAAAGGAGGAGATGGCGGGGGGGGAACGGATCACGGTGATGGGCCGCCTTACCTTCAGGGGCGAGGATATCACCGACCTGAAACCAAGTCAGAGGGCCAGGCGTGGATTGATCCTCTGCCCGGAGCGACGAAGAATCTTCACTGAGAGCAGTGTCCTGGAGAACCTGAGAATCGGGGGATACCTTGCCAGTCCATCCCAGGCCGGGGATACGCTGGACTATGTGTTCCACTTGTTCCCGGCCCTGGTGAAGCTCAAGAAGAGGCTCGGTGGTTTTCTGAGCGGCGGAGAGCAGCAGATGCTGGCCATCGGCAGGGCCCTCATGGCCCAACCCAGACTTCTCCTCCTGGATGAACCCCTCATGGGACTCAGTCCCCTGATCCAGTCGATCCTCGTGAAGGCCACTCGGGAGATCCGGAACGAAAAGGGAATATCGATTATCGTGACCGAGCAGTATGCAAGACCGGTCCTGCCTATAGTAGACTATGCCTTTATTCTGGAAAACGGATCTGCGGTGATGGAAGGGTCCCGGGAGGATTTGATGAACAACCCGGATGTGCGGTCCGCCTATTTTGGGGTTTAGTATGGTGAGTTCAACATGGGAGCAATCGGCTTCCGCCTTGGACCGGAAAACGGAGAAAACGGTTGAAGAGGGAACCATGCAGGAGACTTTAATGGAACTCGAAAAGGAATCCACCTTTTCACGTTTTGACCGGATGAGCGAACAATATCCGGCAAGACCCGCGGTCACATATCTTGGTGAGGATTTCTCCTTCGCCCGCCTCCGGAACCTGAGCGAGCGGTTCGCGGGGGGACTGGCGGAAATGGGCGTGCGAAAGGGCGATCGTGTCATGCTTTACCTTGCCAACTGCGTCCAATGGGTGATCGCCTACCTGGGGATCCAGAAGCTCGGGGCCGTCCTCGTTCCAGTCTCCCCCATCTATACCTCCTTTGAGATCGAGTACATGGTCAAGGATGCCGAAGTAGAGACCGTCGTCTGTCTGGATACCAACTTTTGCTATGTCAAGGAAGTCTTTCCCACGACGGGGCTCAAGCGGGCCATCGTGACCAACCTGGCCGACCCCCTTCCTTTTTATAAGCGGGCCTTGGGGAAATGCTTTGACAAGGTTCCCCACGGCAAGGTGGACAAGGCCGATGGAGTTTACTCCTTTATGTCCCTTTTGAAGCATCCTCCTTTGCGGGAAAAGGTGGAGATTGATCCATGGAACGACCTTTCATATATCCTTTACACAGGGGGAACGACGGGATTTCCCAAGGGAGTGCCCGGCAATCACATCGGCATGACTTCCTACGTAAAGGACGTGATCGAAGAAGTAGCGGGAGATCATCTCAAGGAAGGGGAGGATGTCTATATCGCGGTAAATCCCCTTTTTCACATCATGGCCTTGGGGCTTTTCATGGCCTTGGGGCTCAACAAGGGAAACCGGACCCTCTTGATGCCAGTGCCACAGGTGGATGCCATTCTCGAGAGCATTCAGCGCTATAGTGTCCGATGGATGCTCGGGGTTCCGGCCCTCTACCGCATGATCCTGGAAAACGACCGTCTGGCTCAATACAACCTGGATTCCCTGACTTATTGCTATTGCGGCGGGGACATGCTTCCGGTGGAGGTCTTCAGAAGATGGAAGGAGCATACCGGTGTCCCCATCTGCCAGGTTTACGGTTCCACTGAGGCGGGGCATGTGAGCTACAGCCGCATCGACCGGGAACCCAAGCCGGCGGCCATCGGCCTGCCCCTGAGGAGCCGGGAATGTATCGTGGTGGACCCCGATACCCTGGAAAGGGTCCCCAGGGGCAGCAGCGGTGAACTCCTGGTGACTTCTCCCTATACCCTGAAGACTTACTGGAAAAAGCCGGAGGAGACCCGGCGCTCTTATGTGGAGATCGAAGGGAAGACCTATTACCGGATGGGGGATTTCGTCAAACAGGACGAGGAAGGTGAACTGATCTATGTGGAACGCTCGGCGGACATCATCAAGCATAAGGCCTATCGGGTTTCTGCCTCGGAAGTGGAAGCCGTGCTCCAGGATCATCCCACCGTCATCGGGGCCTGCGTTGTTGGCGTGCCTGATCAAAAGGTGGGGGAACGCATCAAGGCGATCGTGGTACTCAAGGAGGATGCCCGTGGCGTGGGGGGGGCGGAGTTGATCCGGTGGTGCCGGGAACACCTTGCTTCATATAAGGTGCCCAGTTATATCGAGTTCAGAGACATGCTGCCCAAGTCCAAGGTGGGCAAGCTCCTGCGCCGTGAGATCCGGGACGAAGAACGAAGGCGCCTTGAAAAGGAGAAAGTCAAGACTTCAGGATCCCGCTGAAGGAGTGGAGGCGAGAAGATCCTTGAAATGGATGGGAGGTTTCGGAAATGAGACAGAGTCCGCTGGACAATAAACGTCTCCTGGCGGTTGATGACGAACCCGATGTCTTGGACACCTTACAGGAGCAGTTGGAGGATTTTGAGGGACTCGTCTTTGACCGGGCGACGGACTACGAGACCGCATACCATCTCCTGAGATCCTGGTCCTACGATCTCGTGATCCTGGATATCATGGGAGTCCGGGGTTTTGATCTCCTCAATGCATCTGTTCATTTGGGAATTCCCACCGTCATGCTCACCTCTCACGCCCTTGCTGCGGAGACCCTGAAGAAATCAGTGGAAATGGGAGCGAGGGCTTATATTCCAAAGGAAAAACTGGCGGAAATCGTCCCTTTCCTGGAAGAAGTTCTCACCCTTTCCCATGGTGCCGTTTGGAAGCGCCTCTTCGAGAGGTTGGGCGATTTCTTCAACTTGAAATTCGGGAAGGAATGGCAGAGGGACGAGAAGGAATTCTGGAAAAAGGTGATGTCGGGCACTTATGAATCAAAACCCGTCATCCTGAAAAAGTAGATTCCGCCTCTGATTTCCAGGCCTCGGGGGGAAGGGAACCCATATAAAGGTCCCTGAACACGGGGCCTATTTTTGTGGCCTGTGGGAGGCGATGCGGTAATCGAAGTTCGCTTTGATGTTCAGGCGACTTACCCTTACATGGGAAGGAAAGGGGGGGAAGGGGGATGCGGCCTTTACCGCCCTCTGGGCCTCCCGGTCAAGGATTTGATGCCCTGAGCTTTCGAGGACCCTGAGCCCGATCAGGTGGCCGTTACGGTTGAGCCTGAAGAGGAGCTGTAGGCGGCCTTCGATCAAGTTCTCTTTTGCTTCTATAGGATAGTGCCACCGGCGCAGGATACGCTTTTTGATGACCCGGGCATAGGTGACGTAGCGTTCGTCCTCGGTATTGAGGGATATGGTGTCTTCATCAGAGTCAGGGGGAGGGTTGAGAAGTTTTTTCAGCTCGCCGTCTGAAAGGTCGGCCTTTTCCAAGCCTTCCACAGGGGGCCTGATAAGTTCTACCCTGTAAGTGCGAAGTTCGGTGTCCGGCCAGTACAAGGGAAAGGCGTTTTTGAAGACTATCACCAGAAAAAGGTGGACCGCGGAGGAAACCATCAAGCAGAGGTGCATGACTCTCCGGGCGGATAGGGAATCCAATCTATTCTTCCGGGGCACCATGATGATTGGAGGGGCCATTCACCCAGTCCGTGTCCTTGTCGAACCACCAATCAGCGCTGTCCGTATTCAGGATGCTTCGGGCCAAACCCCTTGCGCTCTCCGTCTGAAGCCGCTTAACCGCATAGGAGAGCCACTCGTTGGCATACTTGTTGCCGAGGTCCAATTGTTGCTTGAGTTCCAGGATCAGATCGAGCTGGTCCGCGTCCCTGGCGATCATGGCCTCAAGGCTTTGGGAATGGTTGAATTCCTCGGTTAGCGTGATTATCTCCTCTCCGAAGGGGAGGTCTCGGGCAAGGTCCTTCACCGCCCGTTCTTCATCAACGGCCACGTATCTCTTGTTGACGTAATTGTGGTCTCCCGTCCTGGCTTCATGGAGATCATGAAACAGGCACATTAGGACCGTTTTCAATGGATCCGCACCATTTTCACCGGAGGAGAGGAGATAACCAATAACAGCGGTCCTGAAGGAATGCTCGGCAACGGATTCCCCTCCCGAACCCAGGAACTGATAGCCCGTACGAGGGGTTCTTTTCAGCATGCCCACTTCGAAAAGGAAATTGACCAGTGCGTCCATAGGTCCCCTTGAATATGGGTAAGGCGGCAAAAAGTCAAGGATGTTTTCTCTTTCCCATCCTTGATTTCTGGTGACTCCGGATATAAAATAACGCAGTGTTCCGGTGTACACGGCCCTCAAAGAACTGAACGGGCCTGTACGGCCGCTTGATGGGGATAGTGAGGCGCCACGCATGTTGAGAGATGCCAAAACCGTGCCAAAAGTCTTGAGGATTCATACCTATCCTGACCCGGTTCTCCGGGCGAAGGCCGAACCTGTGGATGAAATCGACGGTGAGATCCAGCAGCTCGTCGACGACATGGCCGAAACCATGTACGCGGCACCGGGCATCGGACTGGCGGCCAACCAGGTCGGAGTTCTGAAACGGGTCATCGTTTTCGACGTTTCTCCCAAAGAGAAGGCCAGAGATTTATCAATCCTGATAAACCCCGAAATTATTGAGGCCGAGGGCTCCATTACCCTTGAAGAAGCCTGTCTGAGCATTCTTGACTATTCAGCCGATGTAACCCGAAGTGAACGGGTCAAGGTCCGGGGGTTGGACCGGGAGGGAAACCTCGTGGAGATTGAAGCGGAAGGACTTAAGGCCGTGTGCCTCCAGCACGAGATCGATCATTTGGACGGCATTCTCTTCATCGATCACATCAGCAGCCTGAAGAGGGCCCTTTACAAGAAACGCCTTAAAAAGATGGGTAAAAAGAGGGCGAAAGCGGACCATGGATGAGGAATCGGCCGGAAAAATTCCATTGCGCCCAAGGCTGGTTTTCATGGGAACGCCCGATTTCGCTGTACCCTCCCTTGAGGCCTTGGTCAAGGCGGGGCATGATATTCTGGCTGTGGTCACGCAGCCTGACCGCCCCAAGGGGCGGGGAAGGAAACCTACCGCTACGCCGGTCAAAGAATTCGCCCTCAGGCATGGTCTGAATGTCTACCAGCCGGAGAAGGTCTCCGAGGAGTCTTTCTGTAGCTTAATCCGGGGGTTGGCTCCGGATTTGATCGTAGTAGTGGCCTTCGGGCAGATACTCAAAAGGAACCTCCTGGAGATTCCGCGCTGCGGTGTCGTCAACATTCATGGATCCCTCCTTCCTGCTTATCGAGGTCCGGCCCCCATACAATGGGTTATCCTGAACAATGAACCTAGGACGGGCCTCACCCTCATGCGCATGGATGAAGGCCTGGACACCGGACCGATCCTTTTCCAGAGAGAGGTGCCTATCCTGCCCGATGAAACGGCCGGCCATCTTCATGATAGGTTGGCCGCCCTTTCCGGTGAGTTCTTGGTGGATTCCCTGAGACGAATGGCGGAAAACTCCGTGGTGGAAACACCCCAGGACGAGGGGAAGGCCTCCTATGCGCCGAAGATCGGCAGTGAGATCTGCGTGCTGGATTGGACCGAGCCCGCAGAAAGGCTGTCGGCTTGTATCCGGGCACTTGATCCAGGACCTGGTGCCCGGACTTCCCTGAAGGGGAAACCTCTCAAGCTTTTTGCATCACGGGTATTTCCTGAATCTGTAAGAGATCCGATACCGGGTCGGGTGAGAAGGGCGGATCGGGGTGGGTTGGTGGTGGACTCGGGCCGGGGGGCCGTCTGGATTCGGGAAGTTCAGGCCCCGGGGAAGAGAAGAATGCCTGTAGCTGATTTTCTCAGGGGATTTCCCGTGCCCGAGGGCACGGTCCTGGGACGGGTGGAGTAGATTGAGGGCTTGAAAAGAAAAGCCCGGGAAAGGCGGGTATGGCTCTATGGCTTTTCGGAGAACCCGAAATCCCGCGTGACTCGATATCCGTAGCGCCTATGGGGTGAATCCGTTGGATAGAGGGAGCGATAACACGCGGCAGGAAAAGAGGACTTTTATATTTCTTCTTGTCCTCACCTGTGTGGCTCTGGTGACCGTTGCGGTGACTCTTTGGTTGGTCCCCTATATCGGTTTCAGCAATATCTATGATAAGCTTCCCCTGATCATGGCCATTGTTTTTGGAGCCATCGTGCTCTACATGATCGGAGGAGCATTGACCCTGGTCTTCACGGTCATCCGGGGGAGGAACCTTTTTTTCAACCGGCGGATCCGGGGTGTGGTGATTCGCTTCCTGTTCCCTCTACTGCTCGTGATGGGAAAACTCGTCGGCATAGGAAAGGACAGAGTGCGAAGGGCCTTCATAGCCGTTAACAACGAGTTGGTGCTTGCAGAGGCGAAACGCGTATCTCCCGAAAAGTTGCTGCTTCTTCTTCCCCAGTGCTTGCAGTACCACGAATGTCCCGTTCGTATCACGGGGAATGTGGAAAATTGCAAGGAATGCGGCAGATGTAAGATCAAGGATTTACTCGGCCTTTCTCATAAGTATCATGTGGAGATCTCAGTGGCCACAGGCGGAACCCTGGCTCGGAAGATCGTGGTCGAAAAGAGGCCGGACATCATCATCGCTGTGGCCTGTGAGCGGGATCTCACCAGCGGCATCCAGGATACCCATCCCGTCCCGGTCTATGGAATCTTGAATCACAGGCCGAACGGGCCCTGTTACGATACGGACGTGGATATCGAAAGGGTCGAGAAAGGACTCAAGGTCTTTTTGGGAGATGAAGAAGAAAGCACCGAGGAACCTGGCTCTGGAGATCTTAGACGCGCTGCCTCCTAGACGGAGCACATCGATATCCCTTGTGGAGAACAGGCTTCTCGGCCAGGCTTCTCTTCCTGCCAGGGATAGAGCCTTCCTGATGCACCTTGTCCAGGGCGTGCTGAGATGGCGGATGAGGCTCGACTGGATCATCGGGCAGGTCTCGGACCATCCCATCAAGAAGATCCATCCCCGAATCCTGAATATACTAAGGATCGGTATATATCAGATCCTTTTCATGGACAGGGTTCCGGATTCCGCCACCGTGAACGAGGCGGTTGAACAGGCCAAGGCCGTGGGCCTTGGTCGCCTGGCTCCCTTTGTTAACGGTGTACTCCGGCAGGTCTGCCGCACGTGGCGGACCCTGCCCTATCCGGACCGGCAAGAGGACCCCGCTGGCTTCCTCTCGGTCTATTACAGTTACCCCCGCTGGCTCGTGGAACGGTGGATGGATACCTGGGGGGAGGGGTTTACGGAAGAATTGCTCTCAGCAGGAAACCAGATCCCCTCGCTTACCCTCCGGACCAACACCCTGAAGGCGGACCGCCCTTCCCTTATCAAGCTCCTGGCCGAGGAAGGGGTCTCGGGGGTTCCTGCGCCTTACGCGCCGGAAGGAGTCTTGTTGCCCGAATTCCGAGGAAGGGTGACGGAGTTGAGGGCCTTCAAGAAAGGTCTTTTTCAGGTCCAGGATCAGGCCGCTCAGATCGCTTCTCATCTTCTCAGGGTCAAACCGGGTGAATGGGTCCTGGATGTATGCGCGGGACTCGGGGGAAAGGCGACCCATCTCGCCCAGCTTATGGAGAATCAGGGTGGGGTGATCGCCCTGGATATCCACCACGGACGGCTTCTCGATCTACAGGGGGCAAAACGCAGGTTGGGCCTCAGTCGCATCTTCACTGTCCAGGCGGATGCGGGTCAGGCGATCGCGAATTTGTTCCAATATCGGTTCGATAGGATCCTGGTGGACGCCCCCTGTTCCGGCCTGGGTGTTCTCTCCAGGCATCCGGACGGAAAGTGGAACAAGGGAGAGGCCGATATCTTACGGCTCTCCACATTACAGACACGGATTCTTTCGGAAGCGGCCGGTCTCCTTAGACCGGGAGGCCGAATGCTCTATGTCACCTGTACCCTTTCCAAGGAAGAAAACGAAGGGGTAGTTGGGAATTTTCTAAAGAGAAAGGAAGGTTTCACCCTCGAAAATTTAAGGGACCAGGGACCCGAATGGACCAGAGAGCTCATTGACGAGCAGGGTTTTTTCCGGACCTTTCCGAATATCCACGGTATGGACGGATTCTTTGCAGCCCTTTTCCTGAGGAGAAGATGAGACCAGACCCTTGCCCCTGAATCCGGGGGGCCGTGATTTTTCAAGGAGAAAGCTATGGGTAAGATTGCACCCTCTATTCTTTCGGCGGATTTTACGAGGCTCGGTGAAGAGATAAGAGCGGTGGAGGAAGCCGGCGCTGATTACATACATATCGATGTCATGGACGGTCATTTCGTTCCCAACATCACCATCGGTCCTATGATCGTCCGGGCGGCCCGCAGCATCACCCGCCTACCTTTAGACGTCCATTTGATGATCAGCGATCCGGACCGATATGTGCAGGATTTCGTAGAGGCGGGAGCGGACAAGATCACGGTGCATGCTGAGGCCGTCGATCATCTTCACCGTTCCCTGCAACTGATTCGGAATCTGGGGGCGGAACCGGCCGTTTCTTTGAATCCGGCCACCCCTCCCGGAGTGATCGAATACGTCCTGGAGGACCTCGCCATGATCCTCCTGATGACAGTTAACCCTGGTTTCGGGGGACAGGATTTCATTCCCGCAGTTGTGCCGAAGATCGAGCGGGTGAGAGAGATGATCAACAGCCGCGGCCTTGACGTAGAGTTGGAGGTGGACGGTGGAATCGGCCCTGACACCATTCATCTTGTGTCCGAGGCTGGAGCAGACGTTTTCGTGGCGGGTTCGGCCATTTTCGGGAGCGAGAATTACGGAGAGACGATCGGGAAGATGAGGGCGCGGATGGCTGGTTGACTCTTTCCTCTCTTGGTGTTATGAATATTTTCCTCTTGGAACGGAATACGCAGGTTTCCCCGTTTGTAGGTTGTGGAGGGATGGCCGAGTGGTTTAAGGCGGCGGTCTTGAAAACCGTTGACCCGAAAGGGTCCGTGGGTTCGAATCCTACTCCCTCCGCCAAAAATTCATGGAGATACCGGAAAGGGGAAAACCTGTTGCAAATTCCATTCGGATGTATTATGGGGACCCATTGAGACCTTTGGAAAGGTTCCAGGTACCTGCGGAGAGATGGCCGAGCTGGCTGAAGGCGCTCGCCTGCTAAGCGAGTGTGTGCCGAAAGGTGCACCGAGGGTTCGAATCCCTCTCTCTCCGCCATTTAATAATCTCAGCATACTTGCCGATAGCCTTTTCACCGCACCCAACGTGGTTTCAAGGTCTTGCCTTGCAGGGAAAAGACACATTGAGCCGGGGCGTAACGGCCCCGGCTCAAGTATTTTCCCCTCTAATCTTTGTACCAGGGATCGTAATTGAACCTTAGTGTAGGTGAAAGCTTGACTCCATGCACATTCTTTTGGGTGAACACATAAAGGTTCCCCTGGATGATTGGGCATGTTGGGACATCCACGGTCCACATTTCTTGAATTTTCTTGTAGATCTCGGTCCTTTTCTTCTTGTCTGGCACGGTCTGGCCTTCGGTAAGGATCTTGTCCCACTTGGGATCGGAAAAATAGATCCCCATCCCGGCGGAACCGGCGGTTCCGGCGAATGCTGCCGTGTAGTTATCCGGGTCGATATAGTCCGGATACCATCCCAGCAGATAGGACTGCATCTGCTTGTTGTGCCACTGATCCCTGTAAGTTGCCCATTCCGCGGACTTCACGTTAACCTTCATCACGCCGGTGGCCTCAAATTGCTTCTGAAGGACCGCAGCCAGGTCCACCTCGGTATCCCCATAATGACTCGGGGTGTACCACAGGTCGAAGGTGAACTTGTTCTTCTCGTTGTAGCCCTTGGAAGCGAGCAGT
>JAFDEE010000019.1 GCA_019310525.1 Deltaproteobacteria bacterium
ATCCATACATTGAAGTATTTCGAGGATTAAAATTTGAGCCTGACGCAGCCTGTCACGCAGTAGCCGTGGCGGAGGCGGAAGATTGCGGAAATTGGCCATTTATGGATGGACACTAACTAACACCAGGGGACATAAGTGATGCCACAAAAAGATTTTCATGAATGGATTTCCGAAAAGGCCGAAGTGCTTACTCCCAGTGAAGTGAGGTTGGCCACGCATCTGGTTGAACACCCGGAAAAGTGGGCCTTTGAATCGGCTTCTCAACTGGCCGCGCTTTTGGATGTGCATCGCTCCACCATTGTTCGCTTCGCACAGAACCTGGGTCTTTCCGGTTTTCCCGAACTTCAGGCCATGGCGAGACAGGCCCTTTTAAATTCGTTTTCTCCTTCGATCAAGCTGAGTCTGGCTATGGCCGATTACGGCCTGTCTGATCTGGTTCAGGAAATATTTGAAAGAGAGATACAGAACCTGCAAGAAACCTACCGGCATTTGGACGCTGAGGCATTGGAGACCACCGCCAGGGGGCTGGCCCACGCCGGAAAAGTCGTCATTTTCGGCCGTCGGTTTTCTTATCCCATTGCCCTGTATTTGAGTCTGGCCATAAAAACCATGCGGGATCGAGTGAGACTGGCCCCGGACCCGGGCGGTTCTTCGATAGATCAGCTGTTCGACCTGACGCCCGAAGACTATGCCATAATTGTATCCCTTCGAAGGCATTCCCCGGAAGTTCAAAGAGCACTCCGGTTCTTGGCCAAGGCCGGCATCCCCAGGTCATTGTTGACCGACGTAAGCCCTATGACCGGTCAGCAGGACGGAATGCGCGTAATCCGGGCCCATATCGGCAGCACTTCAGTGCTTGAATCCTATACGGCTCTTATCAGCGTCTGCCATACGATGCTGTCCTTGGTCCATTGCTTCCTTCCTGAAAGCCAGAACCGCCTGGAAGCAGTGGAAAACGCTTGGAGCCGTTTTAATAAAAATAAGTAGTCAATCACGTTGATCAGGAGTGAGAAGTAAAGTAGACCACTATCGGCTGTAGCCGATAGGTTTAGGGGCCAAGAGTTCAGGATTCAAGGGTTCAAGCGAAAATCATTTTACCTCAAATTCCGATTTCTTACTCGGTCCCTGACCTACTAGGATTCTTTGAATGAGATTTGAGGAATATTCTCCAGGAGCAGTATGCATGAATATCGCCGCCATTTTGAGCAAAGCCTTACGTTTGTTTCCGGAAAAAGAAGCCGTTGTTGATGGAGACCGGCGCCTTACCTACCGTCAGGCGGCCGAGCGGGTGAATCGATTGGCCGCCGCTCTGGCGGCCGCTGGTATTAAAAGCGGGGAATGTATCTCTATCGTGGCTCCCAACTGCCTTGAATTTTTTGAAACTTATTATGCAGGAGCGGTTTTGGGGGTGATAGTCAACCCTATCAACGTTCGTCTGCTGGGCCCGGAAATGGCCTTTATCCTCAACGACGCCCGCAGCCGGCTGGTGATCGCTGATCCGCGCTATGGGACCCAGATAATAAAGGCTCTTGAAAAGGCCGAATCCGTGGAAGGAGTGGTCTGGCTGACCGATGCGCCCCTGACTGTGAATAGGGTCCGGTCCTGGGCTTACGAGGCTTTTCTGGCCGAAGGCGGGATGGATTTCAGCCCGCCTGCGCCCCTTGGTGACGAGGCTCCCGCTCACCTGTATTACACTTCAGGGACAACCGGCCGGCCTAAAGGGGTCATTCTGACCCATCGCAACGTCACCGTCCACGCCTTGGCGGCCATTGCCGAGTTTAATTTGAATGACACCGACGTATGGTACCATGTTGCCCCAATGTTCCACCTGGCCGACGCCTGGGCCACCTTTGCTCTGACCTGGGTCGGCGGACGGCATGTCATGCAGCCGGAATTCGATGCCGGGCAAGTCCTTGCCACCATAGAAAAGGAGGGCATCACCCTGAGCAATCTCATCCCAACCATGCTCAACCTGATGGTAAATCACGACATGGCGGAAAAATTCAACTACTCGTCCCTCAGGGTCATTCTATCCGGCGGTGCCCCGATCGCTCCGGAGACGGTCCGCAGGATCATTTCCACCTTTAATTGCGACTATATCCAGACCTACGGCCTGACCGAAACTTCGCCCTACTGTACGGTATCCGCTTTAAAGGCCCACTTAAAAGAATTGCCGTTGGAAAAACAACGCCAAATCATAAGCCGCACCGGTCGGGAGTTCATGGCAGTGGAACTGCGGGTGGTGGACGAACAAGGCCGGGACGTGCCAAGGGACGATCAAAGTGTGGGAGAGATCTGGGTCAGAGGCGACACCGTGACTCCAGGCTACCTGAACCGGCCGGAAGCCAATAAGGAAGCCTTTGAGGATGGATGGTTCAAAACCGGTGACCTGGCTGTTATTGATGAGGAAGGATATGTGAACATCGTAGACCGGAAAAAGGATATCATTATTTCCGGGGGAGAAAACGTTTATTCGACCGAAGTGGAATATATCCTGATGGAGCATCCGGCCGTGCTGGAATGCGTGGTCATCGGGGTACCGGACCCGAAGTGGGGCGAAGCGGTCAAGGCGGTCGTAGTCCCCAAGCCCGGAGAGGACGTCGAAGAAACTGAACTGATTAGTTTTGTAAAGGAACACCTGGCCCATTACAAGGCCCCCAAAAGCGTTGATTTCGTTGATGCTCTGCCCAAAACGGGCTCCGGAAAACTGATGAAGCGGGCCGTTCGCGAATGGTATTGGAAAGGTGAAGAAAGACGTGTCCACTGATTCGTGTCCAGCCTTGAACCCAAATTATGCGTGAACGCTTGCCCACCTCGCGCGCGGCCTGTCCAAGAAAGGGTAAAGGGATTTTCCCGGAGCGGCCTATTTTGGCTCTGAAGCAGCCTGCCTGCCGCAGGCAGGGAGAGCGGAAGAGCCAAAATAGGCAGTGAGCGGAGCCATGGACGGCGTAGCGAACGTAGCGGAGGGAACATCCTTTTACCCTTCACCCATCGGGTGCTCTCAAAATGCTTTAACATATTGTAATAAAGATCAATTTCATTTTTCACGCATAATTTGGGTTGAATTACCCTTTATTGTCCCATTCTGGGAACGGGATAACCCTGCGCCTTCAGGCGAAGAGTTCAGTTCGATCGTTTTTTAATCAGGGTTCAAGGATTCAAGGGGTCCAGGGGTCGAGTGAGAAAAAAGGATTTGAGGTAAAATGATTTTCGCTTGAACCCTTGAATCCTGAATTCTTGGCCCCCAAAGCTATCGGCTTCAGTCGATAGTAGGTTATTTGGCCGTAGTCCCATGCAATCGTATCCATTTCCACACCTGGCCGGTTGACATGGCCTTCCTGCCTCTGTTAAACAAGACGCACACTTCGCCATAGGGTGAGAATATACCCGGGGGACAGCCTTGCTTTTATTCCCGGGAAAAGGGGAGGAATATGGGAATCATTCTCGGAAGCGGCGGGTTCACCCGCTTCCAGGTAGACGGAGAGTTACCCGAAGGATATCTGGAGACCCTTCAGGAGAAGATTGCACGGTATGCATTCCGGGGTCTTGGAGAAGACTCAGACGAAGAAAGGGCCACGGGATGGGTTCAGATCCTGGATATGTTCGAGAATGATTTCACCGGGATGGATTATTTGAAAGAGCCCTGTATCGCCCTGGCCTGGAGGGTGGACGTGAAGCGTGTTCCCCCCATCGCCCTGAGTCACTACTGCCGCGAGGCGGAAAAGAAGATCATGGCCTCGGAAAAGGTCGAATATCTCCCCAAAAGGCGCATCCAGGAAATCAGGGAAGCAGTCCGGATCAAGCTTCTGAAGAGGGCTATTCCCGTTTCCAGGACCTATGACATGATCTGGAACCTTCAGACGGGCATTGTTTTTTTCGGGGGGACGAGTAACAAGCTTTGTGATGAGTTTGCCGAGTTTTTCTTGAAATGCTTCGGGTTCCCGCTCAAGACGGTCTTCCCTTACTCCATGGCCTGCCGGGTCCTTGAACAGGAAGAAAGGGATCCATCGTTGCTGGATGCCCTGGAATACTCCATTCGCCTGGGGGGTGAGTGAGCATGCAGCTTCTTGAAAGGGTGAAGAAGGCCGGGTTCCTGGGTCGGGAATTCCTTGCCTGGCTCTGGTTTAGGAGCGAGACCAACGGCGGGAGATTCGATTTTGGAGAAGAAAAGACCCTGGATCTCTGGTTCGACAAAAAGATCGTTCTTGAGTCTGAAGAAGAGGAGGGGGTGGAAAAGGTTGTCTGCACCGGAGATCATCCCCATTTAAAAGAGGCCCGTTACGCGCTAAAGGAGAACAAGGAGATCACGGAAGCAGGGATCAGGCTGGTCATCGGGGATAATGAGTGGTCCTTTGTCCTGGACTCCACTTGGCTGAATTTCAAAAACTTCAAGACCCCCAAGACAATGGCCGACAAGGGCGAGGACCCGGACGGCCTGTTTTACGAGAAGTTTTTCCTCGTGGAGCAAGCCGTTTCGGCAATCGACACCCTTTTCGCCGCCTTCGTCAAGCTCCGCACTTCCCCTGAGTGGGAAACAAGCGAACTCCCCGCCCTTATGGGATGGATAAAGGGAGGGAGATAGACTTATTAACCCAAATTATGCGTGAACGCCTGTTCAAGAAAGGGTAAAAGAATTTTCCCGAAGCGGCCTATTTTGGCTCTGGAGCAGCCTGCCTGCCGCAGGCAGGGAGAGCGGAAGAGCCAAAATAGGCAGTGAGCGGAGCCATGGACGGCGTAGCGAACGTAACGGAGGGAACATCCTTTTACCCTTCACCTATCGGGTGCTGTCAGAATACTTTAACATATTGTAATAAAGAGCAATTTTATCATTAACGCATAGTTTGGGATTAAAGGCCAGCAGCCCCCAATTCATCCCTCCCCGTTGTCACCCGTCATTACATCATCCTTTACCGCCGCCGTGTCCACCACCATGACCGCCCCCATGACCACCGCCATGGCCGCCGCTGTTACCACCTCCGTGCCCTCCGCCATGGCCACTGCCGCCTTTTCCGGAGCCGTTGCCGGAACTATTGCCGGTGGAGGTCGTGGTGTCGGTGCTTGTCCCATGGCTTTTCCCATGACCGAATGAGTTTCCGGAGTGTCCTTTGAAGGGTGTATGTCCGAGACCGAGGGCCTTTCCATTAGAACCCCGGGCGCTTACCCCGTTCTGTCCAAAGGCCGGTCCGGACTGGTGATTCCTCTCCGTAGACATTGCAACTTCGGCATCTCCCTCAAGACTTTCTTCTGTTCCTCGGAAGGAGGCGAGATGGTGGTTCGTGGCTCCCTTCGTATGGCCCAGCCCCAGGAGTCCCGGATGTACCCCGAGTTCATGGGCGATCTGACCCCAACCCATTCCGGACTCCCTCATCTCTGCGATATCTGAAAGGGCTACCCCAACAGCTTCAGCGAAGGCCTCTTCCGCTGCAGCGTGTGCCTCATCGTAGGCCTCCTGAGCTGCTGCGATCTCGTCAGGGTCTCCAGAGGCTATAGCCGCATTCAGGGCTTCCTCGGCCTCCGCCTCAGCGTCCATGGCACTCTGGATTTCGGGGGAGGTGACATCCACGGCGGCCATTGCGAGATTTGCGGCATGGGCGGCCTGGGCCGGGTTGGTGAAGGCCGGAGTCTCTTGATCGATGTCGGAGTCTCCTGCAGAGGCCTCCTCGGTATCTCCAAACGAATCATCACCTTCCACCGTAGAGGTGCTCGCAGGGTCTTCTCCTGAAGGGACATCGGAGGCCGGGTTTTCCTCCGGGGATGAAGAATCGACCTGACTCACTATTTCACCCTGCTGATCGGTCGATTCGGAAACCACGGTCTCATCCTCGGCCCAGGAATGGAACGGGAACAATGGTGTCGCCGTAAAAACCATGATGATTCCCAGAAAAAAGAACAACCTGTGAAATTCAACAAACGTCCGTTTCATTTTTACACCTCCATAAACCCCATAACGGGGCCTGCAATTCATGGAAAAAGGCGATCATCTCCTGGAAGCGCCTTTTTTACCGGATGAAGCCTTTCGCTTTACGGGCAGGGCCGTAAAGAACTGTATGCTTTCGGGTTCTTTGAAAACTCTTCTCCCGATCCGAATGGTTTCAGGAACATCAAACCAGCTTACCATAAGACGATCCGGACTGATCCCCGGAAAATGATGAACCAGATACTTTTTGATGCTCTTGGCGCGCCTCTCCGCAAGTTCCTTGTTATTCAACTGGTAGGCTACGATATGAAGGCCGATTCCATGATTGTTGTTCATGATTTCGCCCAGGAGATTCAGAGAAGGCGTGGACCTTGATTGAATCTTTGCTGAAAAGGGGACGAACCGGATCTTTTGGATCGTAACCGTTCGGCAGCCTATAATGAAATTTCGATAGTCAAAATCTCCAAGCGCGTTAAGATAAGATACGGCCTGCCGAGCCTTGGGTCCTGATGGATAGTAAGCGAGAAACTGCTTCCATGCGGTTTTTTCTTCCGGGGTCCTTTTAAGTCGCTTGAGAATCAGCCCGCGGTTGAACAGGGCCGAGGGGTTTTCGGGCCGGAGGTCGATTGCCCTTGAATATATTTTGAGGGCCTTGTGATATTCTCTTTTTTCAAAATAATTGTGTCCCAAATAAGTAAGGGCCTGTACGTGTCTTGGATTGAGCCGGAGGGCCTTTTCATAACATTGCCTCTCAAGGTCAGCCCTTTTGAGGGCTGAGGCGGCTACGCCGAGCCAAAAATGGTAATCCGGTTCGTCGGATTTCAGGTGCGCGGCCTTGTCCAGGTGTTCAAAGGCTTTCCGGGGATGTTCCAGTGCCAGGAGGTACCTCCCCAGGAAGTAATGAACCTCGGCGCTCTCAGGGTTGGTTTCCACCTCGCGCTGAAAGACCTTGAGCCCCTCGTGGTATTTTTTCTTTTCCAGGTAATAGTTGCCCTTTACGTTGTGTTTGATGCTGTTAAACCCGTCCCGAATGGCGTGCCGTACGGTGCATCCTGCCCCAAGGGTCAAAAGGACACACAGGCCGGGGATAACCACCCAGGTTCGAATGGAATGAAAAGCTTTCAAGATCCTTATCCCTGCAAACAGAATAATTGCCGTTCCATAAGGGAAATGAAGCCCCACGGCCAAGCCCGTGGTCTTCTGCGAAGGCGGATAAAAGCCCCTCTCTGAGGCGGGCTGACTCAGCTTCAGCCCAATGGTCGTCGAGATACCCTCTTGTGTCAAGAGACTTGCAAAATCATTGCCTGTTTCATCCCAGCCCATGATCCTATTTATGATTTTTAGACGCTACATCCTTGAGGTATACTTGAAAGATGCACCTCAACACATTGAAAATAATAAAGAATAATGTGTAAATTTGGTTTCGAATATCGCTTTTGATGCCTTCAGCTGAGACTGTGGGGACAGGTATCCTTTGGGGCCGGGATTGCATACCATAAAAGACTCTTGTGTTTAAATTTCCATACACTGTTTTTTGTTTGTCTTCGCAAGGGATACCCTGTAGCTTGCTACAGGGAGGAATGGTGGGGCGAACGCCCAAAGCGCTTTTACGCAAAGGCGGGTTTGGTTTCGTCGCAATTCCACTCAAAACACCCTGCTGCTTGCAGCGGGGAGCTTCATTTCCAGCCGATCCCTAAGCAGGGGAGAGTAAGGAGGTATGCGCCGGGAGGGGCATGGGACGGTAAGAACGGAAAGGAGACGTTTTACGTCCTATAGATTCCCCGAGTCTATGGGCCTTCATTCCAGAGCGCCGTCTGCTGGATTCCGGAAAGGAATTCATGTATCTTTCCTTCTGGGATGCCCGGAAGTCCTCCCGGGCCCCGAACACGGAAAAAATCGTGGAGTCCCATGAACGGAGTCAGGATTTTTACTAGTAACCGGTTGGAAAACCTGGCGGAGCTTCTGGCTGAGGTATTGCGGGAACCCTTGTCCTCGCCCTTTTCAGGAGAGATCGTCCTTGTCCAGAGCAAGGGTATGGAACGTTGGGTCTCCATGCAGTTGGCACGGTATCATGGGATCTGCGCCAATATTCGCTTCCCTTTCCCAAACGCCTTTGTTCGGGAAATGTTCAGAAGGGTGATCCCGGACCTCCCGGATCGCTCTCCCTTCGACCCGGATATCCTTAGCTGGCGGGTCATGAAATGCCTGCCGTCTCTGGCCGGCCGACCGGCTTTTCGCGGGCTTCGCAGGTACTTTGGAAAGGGGACCGAACCCCTCAGAATCTTCCAGCTTTCGGAGAGGATCGCGGACCTGTTTGATCAGTACCTGGTCTTTCGTCCCGACATGATAGAGCGGTGGGAACGGGGGCATGGCACCCACTGGCAGGCCGTGCTTTGGCGGGAACTGGTGAAGGGGAACGAGGGACGGCACAGGGCCGCTCTCGCCAAAGCGTTCCACGAGCGGCTCCGGGGGGGCGGGGACCGGACTTTCGAAGGACTCCCGGAAAGGGTCTCGGTTTTCGGGATCTCTTCCCTTCCTGAATTCCACATGCAGGTGCTGGCCTCCCTTTCAAGGACCATGGAGGTCAACCTATTTCTGATGAATCCATGCCGGGAGTACTGGGGGGACATCCTTTCCGACTGGGAAATGGAAAGGAGGAGGATGCGTATTCCCAAGGGGGTTGTTTCCGAGGCGGATCTTCACCTTGAAAAGGGAAACAGCCTGCTCGCCTCCCTGGGCACCGTGGGCCGCGAATTTTTTGACCTCCTCCAGGACCTTAACGGCGCGGAGAACACCGATTTCGTGGATCCCGGCCGGGAAAGCCTTCTTGCCTGTATCCAGTCCGACATCCTCAACCTCCGGGAGAGGGGAAGGGAAGGTGAAGAAAAAACCGTCCTTTCCCCGGAGGATCGTTCCCTTCGAATTCATTCCTGCCATGGTCCCATGAGGGAGATGGAAGTATTGCGGGACCAACTCCTGGACCTTTTCGAGAGGGATCCCGAACTATCCCCGGGAGATATCCTTGTAATGACCCCTGATATCGAGGCCTATGCCCCGTATATCCAGGCGGTCTTCGATGTGCCGAAGACAGATCCCACCTGGATTCCCTTCAGCATCTCGGATCGAAGCATGCGGTGCGAGAGCGGCATCATTGAGACCTTCATGTCCATCCTGGATCTCCGGGGCGGCCGATACGAAGCTTCCCGGGTTTTGGCGATCCTGGAGAACCCGGCCGTTCAGGGCAGGTTCGGTTTGACGGAAGAGGACCTCCGGCTCCTCCGGCGCTGGGTGAGGGATACGGGTATCCGCTGGGGAATCGACGAGGGGACGAGGGTGTCGCAGGGGCTTCCAGGGTTCCGGGACAATACCTGGGAGGCGGGACTGGAACGGCTCCTCCTCGGGTATGCCCTTCCGGGCGGCGAAGAGAAGATGTTCCACGGCATTCTACCGTACGACCTGGTGGAAGGGGAACAGGCAGGGGTGCTGGGGGCCCTTGTTGCCTTCTCAAGGGAACTCTTCGACCGTGTTCAAGACCTGGGACGGCCCAGGACTCCACGGGAGTGGTCAAGGACCTTGCTGGAACTCCTGGATGTCTTTTTTATCGAAGGTGAAGGCTTTGATTCGGAACTCCAGGCCGTGCGGCGGATCCTCCGGGAATTTGGAGAATCGAGCTGCTTTGAGGGATTTGAGTACGATGAGCCGGTGGATATCCCCCTCATCCGATGGAAGCTGGGCCATGTCTTCAAGAAACAGGGGTTCGGGAAGGGTTTTCTTGCTGGCGGTGTCACCTTTTGCGCCATGCTCCCCATGCGGAGCATTCCTTTTAAGGTGATATGCCTCGTGGGCATGAACGGAGATGCTTACCCCAGGCAACAGCGCCCCCTGGGGTTTGATCTCATGGCCAGGCATCCCCGCCGGGGAGATCGATCCCGCCGGGAGGACGACCGCTACCTCTTTCTGGAAGCCCTGCTTTCAGCCCGTAAAACCCTTTACATCAGCTATGTCGGCCAGGATATCCGTGACAATACCCCCCTTCCTCCATCCGTACTGGTCAACGAACTGCTGGAGTACGTGGAGCAAGGCTTTGAGGTCCCGGGCTCCTGTATCAGAGATCATCTCGTGATTCGGCACCGCCTTCAGGCCTTCAGCCCCGCCTATTTTGAGAAAGGTTCACGCCTGTTCAGTTATTCCCGGGAACATTGCATGGCCGCCAGGGCCCTTCTCACAACCCCCCTAAACCCTCCGGGATTTTTATCCGGGGAGTTGCCCGAGCCGGACAGTACCTGGAAAACGGTGGAACTCGGCGATCTTTGTCGATTCTTCGCCAATCCCGCCGGATACCTGCTGGAAAAGCGGCTCGGTGTACGGCTGGAATATCGGAGCGTGACCCTGGAGGACAAGGAAATTTTTGAACTTCGGGGGCTTGATCGTTACCGGCTGGAACAGGACCTCTTGGAAAAAGGCCTGAAGGGGGAAAACCTCCTTGAGAGGCTTCCAAGGGTGAGGGCCGCGGGCCTTTTGCCCCATGGAAGCGTTGGTGAAACGGTTTTCAAGAGAACCGCGGGCGCGGTGGAGCGTTTCGTTCGGTGGATTCGTCCCTTCATGGGTGACGAACCGAGCCCCCCCCTGGATGTGGATCTGGTCCTGAACGGGTTTCGGATCACCGGTTCCATTCGGAACATCTACCCCCGAAGGCTTCTCCACTTTCGCCATGCCAGGCTTCGGGCAAAGGATTTTCTTGGGCTCTGGGTGAACCATGTGCTGCTTAACATCCTGGCCGGAGAAGACTGTCCCAAGACCAGCATGCTCGCGGGCGTCCGGACCGACAGAAAAGACGGGATCCATTGGGTGGCATGGGAATATGCGCCCCTGCGGAAGGGAGAGGCCGTTCTCACCCGTCTCCTGGAGATCTACTGGGAGGGGCTTCGCCGACCGATTCCATTTTTCCCCGAATCTTCCTTTCGGTACGGGGAAGAAATGTTGGATAAGAAAAACGACCGCATGAAGGCCCTGGAAGCAGCTTCCAAAAAATGGGAGGGGGGAGAGCGTCAGAGGGGTGAAAAAGAAGATGCAAGCTACCGGATTTGCTTTAGGGGTGAGAGTCCTCTGGACGTGGAGTTTGAGAGACTGACCCGGGAAATCCTGGAACCTCTCTTTTCCCATAGAAGGAAGATGGAGATTTCCATTGCAGGCAAGGAAATGGGAATTTAAGAACGGAGACATCCCGCGTGAGAGATTTCAAGCCCTTTGATATTCTCCAGTGTCCTCTCGAGGGGACCCATCTGATCGAGGCGAGCGCCGGGACGGGAAAGACCTATACCATCGCGGGGCTCTTCCTGCGGCTTGTTCTTGAAAAAGGCCTTTCGGTCCAGCAGGTCCTGGTGGTGACCTTCACAGAGGCCGCAACGGCGGAGTTGAAGGAAAAGATAAGGAGTCGGCTTCGGGACGCCCTGTCGGCCTTGATCCAGGGGGGCGGGAGTGTGAGGGACGCTTTTATCAAGGCAATGGCCGACAAGTACCATGGACGGCCGGAGGCGCCGATCATGCTCAGGCAGGCCCTCAGGGATTTCGACAAGGCCGCCATATTCACCATCCATGGATTTTGCAGGCGGATGCTTCAGGAAAACGCCTTTGAAAGCGGAACCCTTTTTGACACCGAACTTATAACCGACCAGGAAGATCTCAAGCGTGAAGTCGTTGAGGATTTCTGGCGAAGGCATTTCTATGGCGCATCTCCCCTTTTTGTATCCTATGCCCTTGGGAATGGTTTTTCCCCGGAAAATCTCGCTTCCCTCATTTCCAACTGGGTTTCCCTGCCCTACGTGAGGATTATCCCCCGAATCGAGGTGCCGGACACGGCCCGGGAAGAAAAGGCCTTTAAGGCCGCCTTCACCAGGGCAAAAGAGATCTGGGGATCTTCCCGGGACGAGGTTTGGGAGATCCTTCTCCATGATCAAGGCCTCAACCGGGTGAAGTACGGCGGTAAAAGGGTCCGGGACCTGCTTGATCAAATGGACGCCTGGCTCTCCTTCGGCCCGGATCCCTTTATCTTCAAGGGTTTTGAAAAGTTCACAACGGAGGAGCTTGAGCGATCGGTCAAGAGGGGATATTCGCCGCCGAGA
This sequence comes from Deltaproteobacteria bacterium, assembly GCA_019310525.1. NCBI lineage: Bacteria > Pseudomonadati > Myxococcota > Myxococcia > Deltaproteobacteria bacterium. The sequence continues at coordinate 12,040 of JAFDEE010000019.1, forward strand.
CATCCCTTTTTCGATGCGGCCTCGCGATTGAGGATCGCCCGGCAGAGATTGGAGGACGGGTTCCAAAAGCGGCTGATCGCACTGAAGTCCGAGCTGTTTTCCTTCGTGAAAGAAGAACTGGAGAGAAGGAAGGCCCAGAGGAACGTCCAGTTCTTCGATGACCTGCTGAGCAGCCTGTCAAGGGCTCTCCAGGGGGAAGCGGGAAACCGTTTCGCCCGCTTCCTGTCCCTCAAGTTCAAGACCGCCCTCATCGACGAATTCCAGGACACGGATCCCGTTCAGTACGATATCTTCAAGAAGATCTTCTCCTTTCCGGGAAATGGTCTTTTCCTCATCGGGGATCCCAAGCAGGCCATCTACGGGTTCAGGGGGGCGGATATCTTTACATACATGAAGGCGTCTCAGGAGGCAGCCTCACGATATACCCTGGAAAGAAACTGGCGGTCCGACCCGAAACTTGTAAAGGCCGTGAATACCCTCTTCGGAAGCTCGAAGCGGCCCTTTGTCTTTGAAACTATTCGTTTCCAGGAGATTTCCCCTGCCGAGCGGGAAGATCCCGAACTCCTGAGCCTGGAAGGAGGCCGCCGACCACCTTTACAGGTCTGGTTCCTGAACCCGGTAACAGGGGAGGAAGCGAGGAAGCCCCTTTCCAAGGAGAAGGCCCGCGATTGGATCGCAAGGGCGGTCGCCGCCGAGATTTCAAGACTCCTCAGGCTGGGAAGGGAAGGGAAGGCCCTCATCGGCTCCCGTCCACTCGGAGAAAGGGACATCGCCGTCCTTGTCAGGCGGAACAGTGAAGCCCGGTTGGTAAAAGGTGCCTTGTCCCGACTGGGAATCCCGTCCGTGCTCTACGCCGGAGGCAACCTCTTTGAGACCCGGGAGGCCGAGGAGGTGGAGCGGGTGCTCACCGCCGTGGCGGATCCAAACAGTGAAGGACACCTGCGAGCCGCCCTCCTGACGGAAATTTTGGGCCTCAATGGGGATACCCTTGAAAGGATGGGGGAAGAAAACCTGGAAGAATGGATGGTAAGGTTCAGGGAATACCGCCTTGAGTGGAGTGAAAAAGGCTTCATGCGCATGTTCCGGCATCTTTTGATCCAGAACGGGGTGCTGGGACGTCTCATGGCTTATGAAGACGGGGAGCGCCGGATGACCAACCTGTTCCACCTCGCCGAAGTACTCCATCAGGCCGAAATGGAGAAGAAACTCCGGGCAAGCGGACTCCTGAAGTGGCTTAAGGAGCGGCGGGAAGGCGGCGGGTCGGACCGGGAAGAACACCCCTTACGTCTTGAAAGCGACGAAAACGCCGTCAAACTGGTGACCATCCACAAGAGCAAAGGACTCGAATACCCCGTGGTCTTCTGTCCCTTTCAATGGGATGGGAGCACGATAAAGAAAACCGCCGGGGCCTTGACCTTCCACGATCCCAGCCGACCTTTTGAATTTACATTGGATCTCGGTTCCGACCGGGCGGCCGACAACCGTGCTGCCGCTGAGAAGGAGGTCCTCGCCGAGAACCTGAGGCTCCTTTATGTGGCCGTCACCCGGGCCCGGTACCGGTGCTACCTTGTGTGGGGAGCCTTCAACGAGGCGGAGACCTCGGCCCCGGCCTATCTTTTCCATTTCAAGAAGAAAACGGATGAAGGGGACCCCGTTGGGGCGTTAAAGGCCGAGTTTCCCAAACTGGTGGGCGGACCCCTCCGAGAAGACCTTGAAACGCTTGAAAAAAAGTCAGACGGTAGTATCTGCCTTTTCGACGTACCGGAAGATGTTCAGGGAGAACGTGTGAGCGAGGAGATGAGGACGGAACGGCCCCTGGAGTGCCGATCTTTTTCAGGAAGAATCGAACGCCGGTGGGGGCTTACCAGTTTTTCATCCATGGTCTCGGGCCGGGCATACGGGGAGGATTCCCAGGACCGGGATCCGGTAAAGGAAACGACTCCGGATAGAGAGGAGAAAAAGCGAGCAAAAGAAGGGGAAGAGAAAAAAGACATTTTCTCATTTCCTGCCGGAGCCCGATCTGGAACATTCTTCCATGATCTACTCGAACACCTTGACTACTCCCGAACTTCGCCTGAAGGGATCCGTGCACTTGTTCTCGAAAAGCTGGCGGCTTACGGCTTTGATGCCGCGTGGGAGGAGACAGTGAGCTCGATGATCCGAAAGGTCCTATCTGTCTCCCTGGACGGAAAGGATTCCCGCTTCACCCTTTCCTCTGTCGGAAGAGAAGAGCGATTGAACGAACTCGAATTTTACTTTCCCTTGAAAACCGTTGATTCTCATAGGCTGCGGAATCTTTTAGAGGTGGGAGGTGCGGGGGAATTTCCGCCGAACTTCCCGGAGAACACGGGGAGGCTGGAGTTTTCTCCCGTCAAGGGATACATGAGGGGATTCATCGACCTTGTACTCAGACATGGAAGCCGCTTTTTCATCGTGGACTGGAAATCCAATCATCTCGGAGACGAAATCGAGGATTACGGTCCCGAAGGCCTGTCCCGGGCCATGGAGGAGGGGATGTACACCCTCCAGTACCTGATATACACCCTTGCCCTGCACCAGTACCTGGGTTTGAGGTTGCCCGGCTATGAGTATGAAAGGCACTTCGGCGGAATTTTCTACGTGTTCATCAGGGGGGTGGACCCCGAAAAAGGAGCGGAGTTCGGGGTATTCCGGGCCCGCCCTTCCCACTCCCTGGTAGAGGAGCTGCGCCGCGGCCTGATCGAAGAGGAATAACTTGAAACCCCTTGAAACCATAAACGACCTGAAACCCACTCAATGGATCGAGGAGGGAATTATCTCCCATCTCGATCTGCAGTTTGCTTCCCTCATGGAACGGCTCTCAGGCGGCAAAGATCCTTGCCTTTTTCTGGCCGCCGCCCTTGCGAGCCGGGCGAGGGATCGAGGTGATGTCTGCCTGGACCTGGAAAGGGAGGCCGGAACAATACTCGGGGGCGGGGAGGGGGTTCAACCTGCCTTGCAGTGCCCGGACCATGAGACCTGGATGAAAAGGCTACTGGCATCTCCCGTTGTGGGGAGGCCGGGAGAGTTTAAGCCCCTGATCCTCGATGAGTGCTCCAGGCTATACCTTTACCGGTACTGGGAATACGAGGCAAAACTTGCCTCGTGGATCCGGGAGCGGGCACGGGAACCGGGCGGGACGTTCGATCCTGTTTCCCTGAAGGGTGTCCTCGACCGTCTCTTCCCGACAGAGAATCCCGGGGAGATCGATTGGCAGAAGATATCCGCCTTCGTGGCTTCAAGGAAGAAGTTCTGTGTCATCTCCGGTGGACCCGGTACGGGAAAAACCTCCACTGTTTCAAGGATCATCGGCCTTCTCCTCGAACTAAACGGCGCAAAAGAGTTGCGGATCGCACTGGCGGCCCCGACGGGTAAGGGCGCATCGCGCCTTGAGGAGGCCATTCGGAAAAGCAAGACACTACTTGATATTCCAGCCCCCATAAGGAAATCCATACCCGAGGAGGCCTCCACCATCCACAGGCTCCTTGGGAGTCGCCGCGATTCGCCCTATTTCAAACATAATGCAGAAAACCCCCTGCCCCAGGATATCGTTGTGGTGGACGAGGCCTCCATGGTGGACCTGGCCCTCATGTCCAAGCTCGTTCAGGCCCTCTCGCCCGAGGCACGCCTGATCCTTTTGGGAGACAAGGATCAACTCGCATCAGTGGAGGCAGGCGCGGTCCTTGGGGACATCTGCAATGCGGGAAGGGAGCACCGGTTCAGCATCGGCTTTGCACGTGAGCTGGAAAAGATCGCGGGATGCAGTGTCGGCGGGATACATGGTGGAGCGCCTCCAGAGGGCGGTATATCGGATTGCATCGTGGAACTCAGGAAGAGTTATCGTTTCGGTTCCGCCAGCGGCATCCAGGCATTGAGCAGAGCTGTGAAGGAAGGGGATGCCGAAGGAGCGGTTCGACTCCTGGAAGAGGGAAGTTTCGAGGACTTGATTTGGAAAGACACCTCAGGCTATTCGAACCTGCCGGCCGCCATTACACCGCTTGTCCTTGAAGGGTTCAAGGACTGCTTTACCAAACGAGATCCTGATGTGCTTTTCAATGCTTTCGAGAAATTCAGGATCCTGTGCGCCCTGAGGGAAGGTCCATTCGGTGTGAAAATGATCAACGCGGCCGTGGAGCGCACCCTTAAGAGGGCGGGTTTCATCCAGCAAGGCAGTAGTGAATGGTACCCCGGACGGCCGATTCTCGTTACACGAAACGATTACGCCCTGGGCCTTTATAACGGGGATACGGGTGTTGTGCTCCCCGACCCGGAAAAAGGCAATCGTTTAAGGGTCTTTTTCCAGGAATCAGGAGGACGATTACGAGCTATTCATCCCTCCAGATTGCCCCAGCATGAAACGGTTTACGCCATGACCGTCCACAAGAGCCAGGGATCCGAGTTTGATCATGTACTGTTCCTGCTTCCTAGCCATGACTCCCCGATCCTGACCAAGGAGTTGATCTACACCGCGATCACCAGGGCCAGAAAGAGAGTAGACGTTTGGGCCCCCAGAGAGATTTTCTCATCCGCCGTTTCAAGGCAGATCGCGAGGACTTCCGGCCTCCGGGACACCCTCTGGGGAGAGTGAATATGCCCTTGAAAGCATAGGTTTTTCTTATTCCCCGAATGGAACAATAAACGCAAGTCATGGAAGAACAACTCAGTCTGTTTGGTGATGAAAATACCCTTTTTAACGTTGCTGTCGGGCAACTTCTGGAAATGAATTTTGACGGGTGTTTAAAGACCCTGGATCATTATAGGAGGATGTTTCCATGGGGCAGAAATGTTAACCGCGAAATGGAGTTGGCCGGGTTCTGGAAAGAGCGGATAAGGGATGTCGATTGGTCAATGATTGACCTACCCGGGGCAGGACGGCTTTATAAGGTCTGGACTGAATTCGAAGAGACATTTGATTATCCATGGAGACCCAAATCCCTGGAAGAACAATTCCAGGTGAAATTTTTCAGCAAGGTAATAAATGGGCTGGGTGTGACCAGGCCGGATAAGGCACGTAAGCTTCCGAATGAAGTGCCGATTGGTTTGCTCTACCTGATCGCAGGGCGAGTGGATGAAGCCATACAATCATTACAAAGTCTGATCGCAACCGAGCCCGGAAACGCAACGGCATACGGATACCTGGGCGATGCTTATGTCCTGAGAAGGGATCTTCGAACAGCCAGGATCTGCTACCGGGAGGCCTTTGTAATTGCGGCGGACCGGGTTGATCTGAAAAGGATACAAGACAGGGAACTTAGGGAAAAACTGAATGAGGTGCTTGAGGATGAGAATGCAATCGATAATCCTCTTGGGTGGTTTCCGGTGACAGCCCAACTGGACGGGTTTTTTGAGCAGCGAATATTAAGGGATCTTGAAGAATTGAAGCAATGGCTTCAACAATATTTCATGCTTGCTAAAAATTATCATAAGAATGGAGACCGAGGTCTTGTGCCGCGGCTGTTTTACCATGCCATGGTGTTGTCTGACAACGCCTCTATAATGAGGTTTATCAAGAAGGTCGAACTGCCAGAACTCAGGCGGAACATGAAAGAGTGGAATCCGAAACTTTTCAAGAAGTACATGTCCTGGCTTGAGAATAAACATAGCCGCTGAACCTTGCAAACCTTGAGTTTGCAAGAGGTTAAATGCATCTAACATCAAGAAGGTTGCTCGTCAGGATGCCCAAAGGGGAGGGATAAAATAATGAAAAATTTGTATTTATCGTGTGGACTGAGAAAAACAATTTAGGGGTCCCTATTATCGATGAACAACACAGGGGTATCGTTTCTACCATCAATTCGTTCCATTGCTTTATTCAAGAAGGTCACGGGGAAGAGGCACTGAAACCTACCTTGATTATTCTGGAACAATACACAAGCATTCATTTTAGAACTGAAGAAGCATTAATGAAAGAAGCGGGTTACCCGGACTTGGAAGACCACATCTTGTTGCATCACGGACTAATGAAAAGGACAAAAGAAATTGTACGGGGGGCAGCTTCTTACAAGGAACCGGAAATTACGTTGAAATTCTTGAAAGAATGGTGGCTGGGGCACATTAACATGGAAGACAGAAAATATGCTCCATATGTAAAGGCAATATCAAGTTGATGAATAGGCTATCTCATGACAGCGATCAAAATTGATTAGCATGAGGAAGCCTTATTACCACAGTCCTGTCCCTCAATCCATCCATCTCACCCCAATGAGACTCCCGCCTAGTCCATCCAACATATCCTTTTATCCCGGCCGGCACCGGCAGTGAATGGAAGGTTGACAAGGGCGGATTTTCAAGTTCATATAGGTCACCTTGATTAGAACGATCATCTGTATTCAGGCTGTTTCAAGGAGGAAACCATGGGTGCCATTGGAAAATTGCACCTTTTGACGGATGTGGTTTTACAGTCCCGTTTCTCCCATGAGGAACTTGCCCGATTGGGAATCTCCGGGGGAGCGGACACCATTCAATTCAGGCAAAAAACCGGTTCCACGAGGGAAATGATCGAGGTGGCCCGTCGGATTAAGAGGATATGCGAGGAGAAGACGGTAAGTTTCATCGTCAATGACAGGATTGATGTAGCCATCGCCTCAGAGGCCGACGGGGTGCATCTGGGCAGGGAGGATTTTCCCATTCCCCTGGCCCGCAAGTTGCTCGGTCCCGGGAAGGTAATCGGAGGATCCGCATCCACCCTGGAAGAGGCCCTTGCCTGTGTCTCGGAGGGGGCTGATTATATCGGCTTCGGCCCGGTATATGATACGACCTCCAAGTTGGACGCAGGACCTGCAGGAGGAATCTCACTTCTCCAAAGTGTAGTGAAGAGAGTCCAGGTTCCGGTGATTGCCATTGGGGGTATTTCGGTCGAGAACGCCCGAGAAGTCATGAAGGCGGGGGCCGCAGGGATCGCAGTGATTTCAGCCATCTGTTGCCAGGAAGATCCGTTGCAGGCGACCCGGGCTCTAAAAAAGGCGATGGAATCAGGTTGACAGCCTTTTTGGGAGAACAGCTCCGTGGACAAGACCCTTAAAGACATCGGTGAATTCGGCCTCATCGACCGGATTCAGACAATTATCGAGGGGGAATCTCCCGAATCGGCGGATCTTAGGCTCGGGATCGGAGACGACGCCGCCTCCTTCCGTCCAAAGGCGGGGTATGAAATCCTTGTGACCTGCGATTCCGTGGTGGAGGGTCGCCATTTTCTTCCCGAACACATCAGCCCCCTTGACCTGGGCCGACGCGCCATGTCCCTGAACATCAGCGATATCGGGGCCATGGGGGGGCGGCCCCTGTATGCGCTCATCTCCCTCGGGCTCCGGGGAGATTCAAAGGTTTCCTATATCGAGGAACTTTACCGCGGGTTTCTAAGGGAACTTACTCCTATGGGAGGTGCCATCATCGGGGGCAACCTCACCAAGGTCGAGAATGAGATATTCATTGATATCACCCTGATCGGGGAGGTGGAAGAGGGAAGGGCCGTACGAAGATCCGGGGCCCGGGAAGGCGATGTCATACTCCTTACCGGCTATCCCGGAGAATCGGCCGCAGGACTCCATTACCTGCTTTCATCCAGGTCTCCTGGGGAACTGACAAGTCACCCCCTGGTTCGGCGATACAACACACCCACCCATCGCGCCCGGGAGGGCCGTGTCATCGCCCTTACGGGTTTGGCAACGTCCATGATCGACACCAGTGACGGATTCCTGGGCGATCTCGGGCATATTTGCAAGGAAAGCCGGCTGGGGGCCTTGATCCTTGAAGAAAGGCTGCCTGTGAGCGAAGATCTGAAAAATGCCGCCCGCCTTTTCAACATAGATCCTTTTGAATGGGTGCTGGGAAGCAGTGACGACTACGAACTCATCATTACCTGTCCACCGGAGCACTTGGCCGACATCAAGGCGGCCTTGAGGGATGTGAGTGATGTTCCCATTCATGAGGTGGGAAGAATGCTGGCCGTGGAGGAAGGGATCAGGCTGCAGGCAGCGGACGGAAACTTCAAAAGCCTTTCGGAGGGTGGATGGGATCATTTTATTAAGTAGTGTCCATCCATAAATGCGGGCACTAAGCAGAGAAGGGCGATACCCCTTGAGATGGAGCACACCGGCTTGAGGGACGGGGGAAAGTCCACGGTAGTATGGCCCTTTCCATAATTTCAAACCTAAACTGAGCGTTTCAAAATTTTGAAGAGATCCTTTTATTTAGATATATCAAAAGAGTACATGGTAGTGTCCGATAAGGTATAATAACCTCTAAGGTCAAGAGCATGGCGAGACCTTTGAAAAACGAGGATCGGGAGGAGTCATGGATATGCAGGATCTTGGCAGGAAAGCGGCGGATAACTTGAAACGTATCAGGGAAGGGAGACCCCTGGTTCACAATATCACCAATTTCGTTGTGATGAACGTCACGGCAAATGCCCTCCTCTCCTGCGGCGCTTCCCCGGTGATGGCCCATGCCCCCGAGGAAGTCGAGGAGATGGTTTCACTGGCCGGGGCATTGGTGCTCAACATAGGGACACTCACTCCTTACTGGATTGATTCCATGATCAAGGCCGGAAAAAAGGCCAATGATCTGGGAGTCCCCGTTGTGCTGGATCCTGTCGGCTCAGGGGCTACAAGCCTTCGCACCCGCTCGGCTGAAAAGATACTGAAGGAAGTAAAGATCAAAGTCATCCGGGGAAATCCTTCCGAAATCCTGTCACTGATGGGAGAAAGTTCCAAGACGAGGGGTGTTGATTCGATCCATGGCGTGGAAGACGTGGGAAAATTGGCGGAAGAGTTGGCGTCAGGATCGGATCTTACCATTGCCGTCACCGGGGCCGAGGATTTGGTGACCAATGGGAACCGCACCGTGAGGGTTTCAAACGGGCATCAACTCATGGGGCGCGTGACCGGCACGGGCTGCATGGCTTCGGCGATAATCGGAGCCTTTATAGCCGTCGATGGTGACGGCCTTGATGCTGCGGCCGGTGGATTGGCTTACTTTGGGCTTGCAGGAGAATGGGCGGCGCAAAGGGCCTCGGCTCCCGGAAGTTTCCAGGTGGCCCTTATGGACGCCCTTTTTGAAATCACTGAAGACGAATTATTGACGGGGGCAAAGATTCGGGAGGCCTAAGATAGTATCGCAAGTGCACCCGGTGGAATCGATGAGAAAAACGAGAGAGATTGGAATTGGAATTGACTGGAGATGAATGGGGAAGGGACCCCTCTGTTCAGGCATTCAGGCGGATTTTCGGGAGGATGGAGGAGGCCCAGTTCAGGTTCCTGGAAAAATTGAATCTATCTCCAATTGATCCTCGACTCCGGAAATGGCGGGAGCAGGCCAGGTATCTTTTCGAAGGGGCCTGCAGGGAAGCCGACCGGATGGGAATCTTTCTTGATGAAGACCGGATGGCCTCTCTCTATGTACGATGCCTGCAAAACCGCCTGGAAAGATCTGGATTGGAGGTGCCTGAAGAATGCCTGTCCCCGGATCCTGATGTGGAAAAACTGGTAAGGAAGGTCGCCCCATGATCCGATTGCGTTTGTTCGGCCGATGCCGAATCTACCACGATCCCGTTACCCCTGTCCTTCGCAAACCGGCCGAGATCGGCTGGGAGGCCTGGTTCCGGGAGATTGATCTCGTGACTCCCAGGCGTTTAAAAGGAAAAGAGCTGCTCATGAGAACAAAGGGGTGGTGGACCGTTGATCCCATTGACGTTGCGAAAGTTGTCGAAACACATGGCCGCCTGGTGGTAGGGGAGGGAGGCGAACTCATGGTGGAGCTTCCGGACGAAAAGGCGGCCGAGCAGCTCTCGCGCGAACTGGAAGAGCGTTTCGAACGCCAGATCCTGCTGGCACCTTGAGGGTGAAGACCAAGGAGCCCTTCAGTTAGAGATCAAACAGCCCGAATCCCGGATGAACCTTATCCCTTTCTATCTTCAATCTATCACACGGCTTTTTACCCCGTCCCATTTTTAAAACAATCTCAAAACGAAGGCTGCATATAATTTTTTTCTGACAAGAAAAAAAGCTTGACAGATTTTTTCATTATGAAATAGTATTAGCAAACGAATTCTCTTTCAGAAAATCATCCCAACAACTCTGAATTGTTCTCCGGAAAGGCAGCGGAGAGAGTGTAGCCGGCGCGTCGGATTGTTTCTTTCCAAGCCAAACAACCAGTTACCAGCCTGATTGAAATCAATAGAGGGAAGGGGCCTTGTCCCCTTCAAAAGTACTCATAAATCGAAATCTACGGTGAAAACCATATTTCTTGCGCAATCGCTCGTGGTTCCCCGGAGGGCGGGCAGGGTCGTCCTTGTATGCCGCGGCGGGGTGTGGTGAAATGAAACATTGTCACATTTTTCAAGAAGGAGGTGCCGAATGAGATTTTCAAGGGATTTAATGAAACGGTCATTCCTTTGTGTCGTGGTTTTGGCCTTTCTGGCAGGAGGGATACTGGGGGCTACTCCGTGCGTTGCGAAAGAAATCAAGTGGCGCATGCAGTGCCTGTTTCCCGGAGGAGATTATTCCTATGAAATTCAAGCAAAAGGGCTTGTCAAGGCCCTCAACGAGGGGCTGAAAGGAAAGTTAAAGATCACCCTTTTTCAACCCGGCCAGATCATTCCGGCGGAAGAAATGTTCAACGGCCTTTCCATGGGTGTGTACGACGCTGCGTATACGGCTCCCGCCTGGGCGGCCCAGACCATCCCTGAGGCGATCGTGGCTTTTGGGCTTCCCATGGGCTGGCAGAACGCCGAGCAGGATCTGGAATTTTTCGACAAGTTCGGGGGGTTGGATTATATCCGAAAGGCTTACGCAAAGCATAACATTTTCTTTGCGTATCCTATGCCGACCTCCCTTTTGCCCATCATGGGAAATTTTCCCATCCACAAGATGTCCGACCTGAAAGGGAAAAAGGTTTGGTCTGAAGGCCCGACCGCTCTTTACGTGAAGGCAGCTGGAGGTAAACCCATGGCCTTTCCGCCGGAAGATCTTTATATGGCCCTCAAGCTCGGGACCGTGGATGGATTCATCTATTCCACAGCCGAATTGAAGACCGCGAAGTACGCTGAAGTCGTTAAATACGTAAATCTTCCTCCGGTGATCTTCCCCCTGAACACGGATTTTATTTGCAACATGGATTCCTGGAAAAAATTACCCAAGGACGTTCAAGTAAAATTCATGGAAATCGTGCGAAAGGCCGCTCCTGAAATCTATGCGGCATATGCCAAGGCAAATCAGGACGGGATCGATTACGCGGTATCGAAGGGTGTGAAGATCGTAAATCTTAATAAGGCGGAAATGCCCAAAATGATCTCCGTGGCCAAGCAGGTATGGGATGAGACTGCAGCCCAGTCTCCTGAAACGGCCCAGTATGTGGAGATGCTGAAGAATTTCCTGAAAGCCAAGGGCATAGAAATCCCGAAATAGTCCGGGCCTGTGTCGGAGGAGATATGACCCTAAAACAGATCACCTCGATTATTGACCGCTTTAATGAGGGGGTTGGGAACGTCATCTGCTGGGGTATCTTTATCGTCATGGTATTCCAGGTGGCGGACGTTATTCTCAGGGTTGTTTTCAACAGCCCCCAAATATGGGTCTGGGATGTGAACGGCCAGTTGATGATTTCCTTTGCCATTCTGGGTGGAGGTTATGTCTATCTTCATGAGGGCCATGTCAGGATGGATTTGATTTACGCCAAACTGACACCCAAAAAACGACTCATGGCTGAACTCATCTGCTTCCCGGTATTTCTGTTTCTCATGGTCCTCATAATCTGGCAGGGCGGGAGAATGGCCTGGCATTCCTGGAGCATTCTGGAGCGGGGGAGGAACCTGATCTGGAAGCCGCCCCTTTACTTTGTCAAGAGTATGCTTTTTCTCGGCGGGATCTTTCTTCTGCTCCAGGGAATATCCAATTTTGTGAAGCGGGTGGAAGAGGCCCGAGAAAGCGAGGATAACGGGGAAGACCAGCCGGAGACATGAAAGAACATCCGTTTACCCGGCGGGGACCTGAAAGGCCCCGGGATCCCGCCGGGTGCGGTCTTTTCCATGAACACGAGTAGATTCCCTTAGAGAACAGGCAATTGTCTTCAACCATCCCTCCCCGGCTCCATGGTCCCTAGAGGACGATGGATTCGGAGAGCAGCTCTATGATCCAATTGAGGGACGACTGATGGATGTAGGTTTGATTACATTATTGTTGCTCGGCATGGTCTTTTTCCTCTTTGTGCTGGGATTTCCTATCTCTTTCACCTTGGCGGCCACGGGGGCCCTTTTCGCTGTTATTTTTCTCGGTCCCCGCTCCCTTTACATGGTGGCTACGTCCATGTATGGCGGGATCACCAGCCTGACGCTCATGGCCATACCCCTGTTCATCTTCATGGGCACACTCTTGAGTTTCACCGGCATCGCCGATGATATGTTCAAGGCCATCCACATCTGGTCTGGTGGAATCGCAGGTTCCCTGGCCATGGGGGCGGTGGCCATCTCGGCCGTTTTCGCGGCCATGTGCGGGGTAAGCGGTGCGGCCACGGTAACCATGGGCACCATCGCCCTTCCTGCCATGCTGGAACGTAAATATGACAAAAACATCGCGGTTGGGGCGGTTGGAGCCGGCGCCCTGCTTGGCATCATGATCCCGCCGAGTGTCCTGGCCATCATCTATGCCAGTGTGGCCGGAATGTCCATCGGGAGACTTTATATCGGGATGATGCTTCCAGGAATCCTCATGGCCCTTTTCTATATCCTTTACATTTGGATTCGCTGTCTTATACAGCCCCACATGGGACCCAAGATTCCCAAAGAAGATCGGGCGTCCCTGAAAGAAAAGCTCATTGCCCTGAAAGGGCTGAGCCTTCCCCTTTTCGTCCTTTTCCTCGTACTGGGAGGGATGTACACGGGGACGGCCACCCCCACGGAGGCGGCAGGCATCGGGGCGGCTGGGGTCGTGCTGTCGGGACTCCTGAAAGGCACATTGAATATGGAGGTAATCAAGAAGTCCCTGCTTGACGCCTTGAGACTGTCCTCCATGATCATGTGGCTGATCATGTCCATCACCCTGTTCTCACAGGTCTACAGTGCCATCGGCGCCGCTGATCTGATCCAGGAGATTGTTCGGCGTATGCCGGTACAGGGGATGGTGGTCATCGTGATGATGCAGTTGAGTATTTTCATTATGGGGATGTTCATGGATGATGTGGCCATCATCCTTATCGTCACGCCGCTCTACCTTCCCATCGTCAGGATGCTGGGTTTCAACGATTTGTGGTTTGCCGTGATGTTCATGATCCAGGTGAACATCGCATGGCTTACCCCTCCTTATGGATTCAATCTCTTCTACATGAGAGCAGTGACACCGCCTTCCGTCACGATGGGGGACATTTACTTATCCGTATTCCCGTTCATAGGTCTCCAGCTTATTGTATTGCTGTTGGTGATGATCTTTCCGGGGGTGGCCCTGTGGCTGCCTAACCTTGTCCTGGGAGGGGGGGGATAAAGAAGGCCGTATACCTTTCGGCAAAATGGATATATAATTTAAGTTTATTCCAAATTATGATTAAAGTATTCTGACAGCACTTGATGGGTAAAGTGATGTTCCCTCCGCTACGTTCCCGCCAAACAGCCGGCGGGCAGGCGTTCATGAATTATTTTGGTTTATGTCTTAATCAGTGCCCATCCATAAATAGGCAATTTTATTCAAGGTCAAGGAAGGCGAAGATTTTAACCGCCCCGCTAGGTATCCCAAGCGGGACAAGCATCCATACATTGAAGTATTTCGAGGATTAAAATCTGAGCCTGACGCTGAGATTGGAGAAAAGGGCCATTTTATGGATGGGCACTAATCAGGGGATGTAGAGGTAAGTGTCGCCCCTGTTCCCCTGCAATCGCTTTCGAGGTATTCTCAATCTTAGGTGGAGAAATCAATTATGGCCAAGAAGAGTCTACTCGAGGGAACCCGAATCCTCATTGTGGATGACGAGCCGGATGTCCTGGACACCTTGGAACAACTGCTCCCGATGTGTTACATCACCAAGGCCACAAACTTCAAAGATGCCGAAAAACTGTTGGAAAATCAGAGTTATGACCTGGTTATCCTGGACATAATGGGAGTGGACGGCTACAAGCTCCTGGAAATCGCCAGGAAGAGGAAAATGGTCACCGTCATGCTGACGGCCCATGCCCTGAGCATTGAGGATACGGAGAAATCCTTTGACATGGGGGCGGCCTCCTACATTCCGAAAGACGAGATGGCCAATATAGCCACTTACCTGAACGATGTTCTGGAGGCACAGAAAAAGGGGAAGGGGTTCTGGTGGCGCTGGCTTGAAAGGTTCTCACCCTATTACGAGAAAAAATTCGGCCCTGACTGGGAAAAGATTCACGGCCTGTCTGAAAAAATAAGAAAGGCCCAGGAGGATCAATAACAGGCCTTTGGTTGAAAGTGTTGATCAGAATTCCCCGAAAACCCGGTCCAGGTCTTCGTCATCCACGTCAAAGACCTCTCCGCTTGGAGAAAGCGGTTCCCATTTCATGAAATCCGGCAGGCGATCCTGGCCGGGGCCGAACCCGGCCCTGGTATTGAATTCCCTTTCGCGCCACAGAGCCTTCCTGCCGATTTCTTTGACCTCGTTCTCGCCCGGCACCTTCCCCGTCAACGAACCGATAAGACCCGAAAAGAGGGTGTATTCTGCGCGAAGCCCTGTAAACTGGCATAATCCAAGGCTGTCGGCCAGGGTGACGTTGATCTGGGCTTCCCTGGAGCGTGTCGTGTGTCCCTTGTTCGAAAAGGGTTCTTCGGAAACAAAGCCCGCGGTGTGATCGGCTCCCTGGGGACTCGTCGCATAGGTCACCCCGAGCCCTTTAAGAGGGCGGGCACTGTGCCCTGGGAGGGATTGCCCTTTGACGGCCGGGATGCGGGAAATGCCGAATGCCTTTCCTGTAACACACGCTCCTTGCCCGAGGATTCGACCCAAATACGTGCCCCCGCCGATTTCATCGATAAGGTCCAGCGCCCGCCGGCCGTCTCCGAAGGAGAAGAGATCCGTTTCGGTAAGTATCCCCAGGGTTGCGCCGATCTCGATAGTGTCGATGCCGTAGTCATCGCATCGCCGATCGATCATGGCGATGGTGTCCAGGTCGTCGATGTCCAGGTTGGACCCCATAAGAACCAGGGTTTCATATTCAAGGCCGGATGTGAGGTAACCTCCCTTTTCGTCATTGTAGACATTTGAACACCGAATAATGCAACCCCGCATGCAGGCATGACCCATTCGGCCACCCCGATCGGCCACGAGTTCTTTCATGCGCGCCGCATTGATCCCATCTTTTTTTTCGTAGGACCCTCGGGTGAAATTACGGGTGGGAAGGCTTCCTCTTGCATGACTGACATCAATGAGTCCCGCCGTGCCGTTTTCTCTCCAGAAGGCCGTTCTTTTACTGGATTCAATGGCTTGGATGTATTCCTTCAAGGCCTTTGAAAAGGATTCTCCGTCAATGGGTTTTCGCACCTTCGCCCCTTCAGGGTCGAGCACGATGGCCTTCAACCCTCTGGACCCCATAACGGCGCCGAGCCCCCCCCTTCCGGCATGCCGGCAGGGACGACCTTCCGTGTCTGTGACGGCGATGGTCGCCGCGGACATTTTCATCTCGCCGCAGGGACCGATAGTAAGGAATACTTTGTTCTCTCCAAAACGCTTTTTCAGGACCTCTACGGTTTCGTAATTCCCCTTTCCCTGCAATCCCCGGCCATCCACGAGTTCAGCCGAATCGGATCCGATGACCAGGACTTGAGGAACCGGGGCGGTGGAGATACCACTGATCACCAAGGCACCGATCCCAAATTGGCCCAGCAGGATCCCCGCCATGCCCCCTACGTTGGATTCCTTGATGCCTCCCGTGAGTGGGCTTTTCCCACCGATAGAGAGGCGGCTTGCCGAGGGAATCACTGTTCCGGCGAAGAGGCCGGGAGCGAGGATCAGCCTGTTTTGGGGGCCCAAGGGATGGCAGGTCGGTGGGACCTCGCGGGCCATAATCCAATCGATCATCGCCCGGCCCCCCAGCCATGCCACCTCTTCAGGAAGCTCATTCTTTTCGATGTGTTGTTGATCCAGTTGAACGTTCAATCGGTATCTCACGAAGAAATCCTCCCTTATGGAAAAAAATGAAGCTCCCCGCTGCAAGCAGCGGGATATCTTGAGCTGAATTGCGACGGAGCCAAACCCGCCTTCGCGCAAAAGCGCTTCGGCGCGCTCACCCCGCCATTCCTCCCTGTAACAAGAACTACAGGGTATCCTGGCGAAGGCGAATGAAAGACCGTGGGGGGGCCCTGCACGCCCCGTCAAGGATATCGACGATGTCCTACCCGAAGAGTCGCTTGATCATGAGTTCAGCTATGTGTTCCGGATCCTCAATCCCCGGGGGTTTTTCGATCTCCCCTTTTTCCCGGTGGAAACCCGCGATGGGCCTGGCCTGAAGAAAGAAAATGCTTTCAGGAAAGGGTTCGTTCATGGATACGGCCCATTCGATGTCCTGGGGTATATTGCCGAAGAGTCTTTCCACCTTTTCCGCCTGTTTTACAAGGGCGATGATCTCTTGGTCTTCCAGAGAGGGGAGGTTCTGAGCGGATTTGGAGATAGATTCGATTCGGATACCCTTGTCCCGGGAGACGACCTGGCTGAGTTTGGGGTGTACGACCCGCTCTTCGATTTCAAGGGTGGTGCGGTTCACGGTAAACCTGTCCGGCGTGACACTGGACTGGACCACGCTCTCTCCCAGACCCCAGCTCGCCTCGATCACACATTGATTTGGATTCCGTGTGACCGGATGTGCCGTAAACAGTACACCTGCCGATCGTGCCGGGATAAACTGGCACACAACAACGCCGATCGCCTCCCTTTCAAGGGGGAGTCCACGTTGTGCCCTCATGGCAAGTGCCCTGGGTGAATAGGCGCTTGCCCAGCAGGCCACGAGTTTCTTCAACAACATGTCCCTTCCGGACACGTTCAGGAAAGAAGAAAAAAGCCCCGGCCGGCTCACGGTGCCACTCGATCGAACTGCTACAGGAACGGATTCGACCCCCGAAATCTCGGAAAGGCGGTCATAGCTTTTCAAAATTTGATTCCTGAGAATGGAAGGTAACGGGGTGGACTCAAAGAGTTCGAACAGACGATTTCCCGCCTCTTCGAAGGCCGCAAGATCCGTGAATTCGACGTTCCTGTAATGGGCCAGGCATTCACGAATCCGCCCGAGCAGGCCCGTTTCATTAACGAAAAAATCCCAGGCCTTGATCGTTAGGGCGAACCCGGATGGTACGGGTAACCCGGCCCTTTTCATTTCCGCAAGGCTCAGGGCTTTCTTTCCCGTCAGGGGGGCATGGACCTCCAAAAGGTCTTCAAACCATACCAGGAATTCTTCCTTCTGTACCGTCAAGGGCCATCCTCCAGGATCCAAACGGCTCCCCTCTCACCGTCAATGCGGATATGTTGTCCGTCCTTGAGCTTCTTGGTGGCTTCCCCTGTCTGGACCACGACCGGAATATCGTGCTCACGCCCCATAATGGCCGCATGGGATAAGCTGGCTCCGCTATCGAGCACGATCCCCCGAATCAGGGGGAAGAACGGTGTCCAACTGGAATAGGTGGTCACGGCGACCAAGATGTCTCCATCCTTGATCTTGGCAATATCATTTTCGTCCAGGACGAGGCATGCCCGTCCTTGTCCCAGGCCGGGTGCTGCAGGATTCCCCACGAGATCCGCCTTCAGGTCCCTGGAGATCAGGGTTCGTGAGCCCACCGTCAATTTCAACATGACATAGTCCCGGGCCGCCAGGACGTATTCCATCGCTTTTTGGGGGTCATCTGAAAGCCTTCCGATCAGATGGGGTCGTTCGGTTCTAAGGGAATATTTACGGTAATAGGCTTTCCTTTCCTCGATGAGGGGGCGAAAATTGATTCTGAGGGAGAGAAGATTGCGTCTGAAATCGTCAGGAAGGAGAAATACGAAATCTTCCGGGTCATCCATGAGCCCCTCCCGGACCAGACGTTTCGCACAGGCAAGGGCCGCCCTGCGCATCAGGGCATGAGAGGTGTGTTCAAAGTAATAATTATGCCCTTCCGCAAATATCCCGGTCTGCTGGGTAAGTTCCATGAGTTTTCTTACCCAGGATCGCTCGGAAGGCGGGAATTTTGAAATGATCTCGGCCTCTGCATCCAGCCTGTCCCGGACGATCTCGGCGCGGGACGCCTCGTCTTCCATTCCCTGGGGCCGTTCGAAACAGTGTCTGATCAAGGGAAACAATTGCTCCGGCCGCTCAATGATGCTGGGGGCATTGAATTCCATGACCCGGGGCATTCGCCAACCATGGGTCCTTACGAAATCATAGAACCCGTTTTCGCGGTGAAGCCATCGACGCCCCGCCTCGTTTTCTTCCAAGGCATTAAGCACTTCTCTATCCGGGGTGCCCTTGATCAACGGATCCAGTCCCTGTTCCGCGGCATCCATGGCGAGTTTCCAGAGGGTCCTGTTCACTTCCAGCATCTTGTTGTCGAATCCCCTGATGAGGCGATGCCACAAGGGGCTGGTATCGTTGATCCCGGCGTATTCCCGGCAAAGGTCTTCGAAAAGGGAGTAAAAGGCGAAGAGAGTATACAACATCCATGAGTGGAGTCCCCAGACCCGGTAGTTGAAGTGGAACACCTGTTCGAAATGGTCGTAGAGTTCGGAAAGACCGGCCTGGTCCGGGTTGAAGGCCTTGAAACGGTCATAGCTTCGATTCAGCTCAAGGATCACCTTGTCGTGAATCTCGTTATACCCGGTCACAAATGACTGAAGATGTTGCTTGAAACGCTCGCTCCGCGCCCTCTTTTCAGCTTCGTCCGTGACCAGTACGGGGCACATGTAAGCGCATCCGTCCACTTCGCGCCAATCTGTTCCCCGGCACGTCGGGAGGCCCATAGTTTCAGCGGCCCAAAGGTCCCCGTATCTCTGGTGATGGGTCCAACTCCAGATGAACAGCGGAGTCCAGGGGGGAATGGAATGGGCTGCATCAAGGTACCAGCAAGGATAAGCTTTCAGATCGTCTTCGTTTAGGACGAATGCATGGTAGCGCCTCTCAGGCATCCATTCTGGTTTCCATTCGACCATCGATGACACTCCCGGATGCTTCGATCCGCAGAAGGCTGAACCTATCCGTATGTACCGAAAAAAAGGGGAGTACAGGTTTCCTGTTTCGATCAGAGGTGGTTCAATATCTTTATCCCGGATTATGCAATTGCCAAGTTTGCCGAAGATGCAAGGCGTAAGGTGCCCCAGACTACTTCAGTACTTCGAGCGCCTTACAACGCAGCAGAATCGGCAATCCCGAAGGGTGACAAATTTTGAATAGATTTGATGTTTCCTGACTCCACCTTTTAGGTGAATATAATCTGATCCGAAGAGATGCTCAACAGTCTATAATCATTAAATAAATGACTTCTTTCAAAATTTGTCATGCATAATCTGGGTTTATATCATTCCACCTTAAAGACAAGGCCCTCCTTGGATTCGATCCTGATTCTGTCTCCGGTCTTTATTTTGTATGTCCCATCTCCCGTATTCGAAACCACGGGAACGTCATATTCCCTCCCCACGATACAGGCATGGCTCACGCTGCCGCCTCCATCGGTCACCACTCCCTTAAGTAACGGCCATACGGGACTCCAGCTCCCATGGGTGGCGGGGGCGACCAGTATTTCTCCGGGTTTCACGTCATTGATATCCGATGTATGGATCACTCTGCGGGCGATCCCTTCGACGGTACCCACGTTGCCGCAGTTTCCGAAAACGATGGCCCCGGTTTCGGGTCTTGGCTTCACAAAAGGACCTACGGTGATCTTGGTCACGACCGGGTCCCTGGGACCAAGGACATAGGGAAGGGTATCCTCGGGCTTGAGGTTCGGATCGGCGGACTCAATGGGAGGACGGTTTTCATACTCCGTCTGCTTGATCCATTCCTGTCGCCTCTCCTTTGCCAGATCACCAACCTCGTAGTTTTCAGGGTAGGCAATGAACATGCCGAGTTCATCAGGAATAAAGAAGAATATGTCATCAGGATCATCGAAGGTTCCGAACTCGACGAGTCTTTCACCGATCTTTCTGAAGACATAACGGTTCACTGCATGGCATTGTATCTCGTCTATCCAGTCATGGGCCTCGCTGTAAAAACTGGTCCTTTGCACGAGTCTCATCATAAGCTCGAAGTATTCCATGTCGGGATAACCGTTGGCCCTTGCCTTTCTCAGGACTTCTTCTTCCGCCTCTTTGCGGCGTTCTTCAAGACGCGGCCGAATCTCATCCAAGGGGAACACCATATCCGCTCCGCCGTCAAAAAGGAGGTATTGCTTCAACCATTTGAAAAGCGGGGCAGGATCCTCCCACCAAAGCGGATTGATGAATTCCATCATCCTCGGTTGCCGCCATCCGTAACCCTTGGTAAACATGTAATCATTGTAATGTCGGTCCAGCCACTGCTTTCCTGCCTCGGTCTCTTTCAGCGTATCGATTGTTTCATCGGGAGGGGTTTTCCGAATGACATCGTCGACCTTGAGTTCAATGGCCTTGTTCCTGAGATCCCACATGGCACGGTCCATTTCAAAGAGGTAATTGTCATACCCCCTGATCAGGTCATGCCAGAGCCCGTCGGTTTCAAGTATTCCGACGTATTCCTTGCACATGTCTTCGAATTCCCAGTAAGCCCCGAACTGGCCGTACATAAAGTAGAAGTGCCACTCCCACATCTTTTTGTTGACTTCCAGGGTTTCATAAAAGATCTTGTAGAGATCATAGACCGAGGCGTTTTGGAAATCAAATGCCTTTTCCTTCTCATATATGCTTTCCAGTTCCTGTTGGTGCCTGGCCCAGAGTTCATCCCACTTGGGAGCGAAAGTATTGACAATCCATTCCCTGTTGAGCCTTTTCCTTTCCTCTACTTCTTTCTGGTCTGGAATGGGCAGCCCGTTTTCAAGGGCACATCCGTCGATATCGATCATGATATGCCCCCTCGTACCCGGTGTAAAGGTTTCATTGCACCCGTAATAGACCCCGTGAGCCTCGTTAAAGATCCAGCACCACATGAAAAGGGGGGCGAACGGCGGATAACTATGGGATTTATTGAGAAACATCACGGGATATTTTTTCAGATCCCTACGGGGGTAGAACTCCCTGGTGTGTAAACGCCACATCCATGCCATGGCTCACTGACCTCCTTGGAAAAGGTTTTAAAGATATATCCTGAGAGTGGATCGGGAATCCTCAGGGCTTGAATTTCTTTACCGCCCGTTTGATACCTTCGAGTATTTCGTCAACCTCTTCCCTGGTCACGATGAGGGGCGGACCTATTTGTATCCGACTTCCACCGGGACGGACAATAATGCCTTCCTCCAGTATGGCCTTCACCAGCCTTTTTTCAGCCTTGTTGGCGAAGGGTTCGCGGGTCTTTTGATCCTGGACCAACTCGAAGCCGAGGAACAGCCCCATCCCTTGAACCTGCCCTATGAAGGGGTATTCCTGCAGCTTTTCCAGTTCGTCGAGCATGTAGCGACCCATATTAGCGGAGTTCTCCACCAGGTTTTCATCGATCAAGATTTCGAGATTTTTCTTGGCAACGGCACAGGCGACGGGATGCGCGCCACAGGTATGGAGATGGGGAAAGGGATCATCACAGAGCATCCCCTGGAAAATTTTGTCGGTGAAGGCAACCCCTGCTATTGGGAGTGAAGAGCTGATCATCCCTTTGGACATGCAAAGGAGGTCCGGAGTGATATTCCAGTGCATGCAAGCAAAATTCTTCCCCGTTCTTCCAAAACCCGTCATGACTTCATCCAGGATCAGCAAGACATCGTGGGCATCACAGATCTCTCTTATCTTGGGGAAGTATTCAGGAGGGGGACAGATGGTTCCCGAGACCCCGTAAATGGGTTCGGCCACAAATGCGGCCACCCGGTCCTTGCCCTCCTGCTCAATGGTTTCAGCAAGGGCTTCGGCACACTCCAGGTTGCAGCCCGGATAGTCCTTTCCAAAAGGACACCTGTAGCAATAGCATTCCGATGTATAGAGGACATCCGGGTTGGGGCTGCCCACTTTATTGTGGAAACGGTCGATCCCCGTGGCCCACATGGAAAAAAGGTTGAGTCCGTGATAGCTGAGCTTCCTGCTGATGATTTTGGTCTTTTCCCCATAACCCTTAGTCGCCCAGTAGTAGCGAGCGATCTTATAGGCCGCTTCGTTGGCCTCGGCCCCACTGTTCACGAAAAAGAAGCGGTCCAGTCCCGGTGGAGTGAATTTTGAAAGGGCTTGGGCATACTCAATGGCGGCGGTGTGGGCAACGCCTGACCAAGACTCGGCATAACTAAGCCTGGACATCTGCTCCCGGGCCACTTCCGCCAATTCCTGGCGTCCGTAACCGCAATTTACGCAGACCGCGCCCGCCAACGCGTCGATATATTCTCTTCCATGGATATCCCTTATCCGGATCCCTTTGGCGGATTCCAGAATCAACGGGGTACCGTTTTCCGAAAAATCCCGAAGGGGGACCCCTCCATGCAGAAGGTGTTGTTTGTCCTCTTCGATCCACCCCCTGGCAAGTGTGAATTTACTCATAACGCCCTCCAATAGAAAAAAGGTGATGATATTTCAGATCTCAAATGGAGTGTATTCCAGCCCCAGGGCGTCGGCGACCGCCTTGTAATGGAGCTTTCCGCCGCATACGTTGATGCCCTTTCGAAGCGGCTCATCGAGGCGCACCGCTTCGGGAAATCCCTGGTTCGCCAATTTCAAAACATAAGGCAGGGTGGCATTGGTCAATGCGAAAGTAGAAGTTCTTGCCACGGCTCCCGGCATGTTGGCCACCCCGTAATGGCAAATGCCGTCCACTTCGTATACCGGATCGTCGTGGTAGGTGGGCCTGATCGTCTCGACACACCCACCTTGATCCACCGCGACATCAACAATGACGGCCCCTGGCTTCATTGTTGAAAGCATTTCCCGGGTGATCAGGTGAGGTGCCTTGGCCCCTGGAATAAGTACCGCCCCGATGACCAGATCAGCCACTTTGATTTGTTCTTCAATATTCTGTCGGTTTGACATCAGGGTAGTCACACGACACTGAAAGACATCGTCAAGATATCTCAGGCGTTCCAGACTGATGTCCAGGATGGACACCCGAGCTCCCATTCCGAGCGCCATTTTCGCGGCGTTGAGGCCGACCGTTCCACCCCCCACGATCACGACGTTCCCCGGAGCGACTCCGGGCACACCGCCCAACAAAACACCTCTTCCTCCATGCTCTTTCTGGAGGAAATAAGCCCCAACCTGCACCGCCACCCGTCCCGCAACTTCACTCATGGGGGTAAGCAAGGGCAGGGATCCATCGGGTAACTGGACGGTCTCGTATGCAATCCCGATACACTTGCTTTTCAGGAGGGCCAGGGTGAGTTCCTTCGCTGGTGCCAGGTGGAGATAGGTGAAAAGAATTTGGTTCTCCTTCAGGAGATCCCATTCCTGTTCGAGGGGTTCTTTCACCTTCACAATCATCTCCGACTCAGCATAGACCTCCTCGATCGTTTCCTTCAGTTCGGCTCCCGCCTTGATGAACTCATCATCTGAAAAACCACTCCCGGTTCCAGCTGTTTTTTGCACTAAAACCCTGTGTCCGGCTTCCGTTAGGGCCCGAACACCCGAGGGTACCATCCCGACCCTGTTTTCAGCCTTTTTGATCTCTTTGGGTACACCTACGATCATGGTAGACCTCTCCTTTCGATTGGATTTCTTTTATCGAGATTTCATGACCTATAGTTCGTTAATTCCATCACGGAGGATGTTGCGAATATGGAGGGAAGGGCTTCCTGCCGACATAGAGACCGTGGGTATGACATCGGGTAGGGGGACCATTGGAAAAACGCCTACTTGATGATCTCGTTTTCATCGGGCAACAGGATCCACTTGCGTTTGGCTTTCATCACCAGGAATGATTCGCTCGATCGGACACCTCCCAGCCTTGGGAGTTCCTCCGTAAGGAATTGATAAAGATCCGGCATTCCCCTCGTCAGGATGATTTCGGCGATGATATCGTATTGTCCGGTAACGGCCACCACCCAGTGAACCTGGGGAAGCTGTGAAATGGCCTCGATCTTCGCATCCAGTTCCTGGTGCCTTTCCAGACTTATACATACGAGGGCAAGGGTGACATCCTTGAGTTTGAAGGGGTTGAGAAGCCCGGCCACCCGCATGACTCCCGAACTGACCAGGGCCTCGATCCGGCTCCTGACGGTAGGGGGTGTAATATCCAGCCTCTCCGCAATATTGCCGGAGGGCAGGCGCCCCTCCTTGATAAGAACGCGGATGAGTCGCTTGTCCAGGGCGTCCAGCTCATTTGCTTTCATGAAGGGACCTTTTTAAATGCAAGAAAAATTTTTCAAATAAGAAAATGATATTGCTCTTAGTATTCCAATTTAAAAGATATTGTCAAGAATATTTTTCTATTGGTGTCGCTTGTGGCTGATTTTAATATTTCAAGCATACCCTCGGAGATGACAGGGGGATAGTGTTAAAGGACGGTCTTTTGCAGGTTAAGGAGAGCGAAAGTTCCCTTGGGGGGAGATAAGGAAGAGGGGGAAGGGGTCAACCCCGATCAGGCAGGATTGACCCCATTTTTCCGTTTTACTGGTGTTTATCCCTTGATGATTCTCGGGATCATCATGTGGTGATGAGGACAAATGGAGGTCGGGTTCTGGTAGCAACACCCCGCAAAGGCCTTGATATATTTTCTCATGTCTGCAAAGGACACGATCTCATCAACGAAGCCCCGGTTCGCACAATAGATGGGCCGGGATTTTTCGTAATAATCTTTTGCCAGTTTGTTCATCTTGTCTATGATGGGTTGCAAGGGACGACCGGCGTCCTTTTCCTTGACAAGCCTCCTGGCAAAAGAGGCGGCCGCCGCAGTCTCGCCGTGCATGACGTAGATCTCGGTCGTAGGGGTTCCAAGGGTGAAGGCGTTGTGGTTGTTCGCCGTGGGGCCTCCCATGATGTAATGGGCGGCGGCGGTTCCTTTTCTAAGGCAGATCATCATCATGGGAACGTCAGTCTGTTCAATGGAATAGATCAGGGACTGACCGAGACCCAGTAGTTCCGCCTTTTCCGCAATATCGCCCACATCGATTCCCGTGGTGTCCTGGAACCACACGATGGGAACGCGATCTCGACCGCACAGAGTCACGAATTCATTCATCTTGATGAGACCCTGACGGTAGAGCTTGCCGCCGATGCCGGGGTAGGGCGCATATTCGGGGTAATTCGGCCCAAGGAAGCCCTGCCGGTTGCCGATGAAACCGATCAGGAAACCGTCAATCTTCGCCAGCCCGGTATAGACTTCGGGGCCGTAACCGGGCTTGAATTCCATGTGTTCGCTGTTATCAAAGATTCGGGCCAGGACTTCGTCGAAGTTGTAACTCCGTTTCTGGTTGAAGGCCACGATGGAATTGATGTCATCACCCGGGAACTTCGGCTCCTTGGGATCATCAACCCTGAAGAATTCGGGATCATAGGCAGGCGCCATGTCCACGTGTCTTTTTACGGCGTCTAATACGGCGAATTCCGTATCGTAAACCTCCTTGAAAAAACCCGTCTCGTTGTAATGAATGGGGACGCTTCCGGGCGGTACAGCTTTGTAGTGCCTGGTGGCTTCGATGAGGGCCTCAGCCCCTTCTTCGTCGAAGTAACCCTTGGGGCTCATGCCGCTCACGATACCACCGCCTCCGACAGCGATATTAGCATTCTTATGGGCGATAAGGATGGTCGGGCTGATCCCCTGGTAACCGCCCCCCGCGGGGTTGGTACCGTATATGCCTGCGATTACAGGCACACCCAGCTTTTCGAGCTCTGCATGCCGGAAAAAGGTGGTGCCGTTTCCCCTCCGGTTGGCATAGACCTCTTCCTGTTCAGTGAGCTTGACACCGCTGCAATTCACCAGCCAGACCAGGGGCACATGGAGTCTCTTGGCGATATCCGTCACCCGAAGCTGATTGTCGGCCTGCCCGGCGATCCAGGCCCCTGCCATGACCTTGTTATCAAAACCGATCACGACGCACCACTTTCCGTTGATCTGGGCAAGGCCGTCGATCACTCCTGTGGTGCCTTCTTCGTTGAACTGTGGGTTGTACAGGGTATGAAGCGGACACCAGGTACCGGGGTCCACCAGATATTCGATCCGCTCCCAGACAGTGGTCTGGCCGCGTTTCTTGATGACCTCGGCTGGAATACCGGCGTTCTTGACCTTTTCAATGGCCTCGGCCACCTCTTTCTCCACGGCGGCGATCTGTTCTCGGTTTTCTTTTGCGTCCGCTATCTGTTTTTCGGTAAGGGGTTTCCCAATGGGCTGCATATTTTGAAAATAAGGATGCATGGAACGGCTCATCTTTTCCTCCTCTGTATTTCCAAATAGAGGCAACGGGCTCTTCAACCCTGTCATCACCGTCATTGGTTTGAATAGTGTAAGCCTTCCAGAGAGGGCCGGGAAGGTTTACGGCACTACCTCAAGGGAAAAGCGCCCGCCGCCTTTTTTGGCGATTACCTGTTGGCTTTTCGAATTCCCAGTTGGTCCATTGCAACGATCATCTTGCAAACGTTGGCTGAACCTTCCACCATAAAGTAGGGCGGCGCATCCCTGAAGTATCGGGCCACCGGATATTCAGTGGAATACCCATAAGCGCCCAGAATCCTCATGGCATACTCGGCAGCCTTCATGGCCACCTCACCAGTGACGTACTTGGCCATGGCTACTTCCAGGGTGTTGCCCAGGTTCCCTTCATCCTTCTGGCAGGCGGCCTTGTAAACCATCAACCGTGCGGCCTCGATCTGAGGGGCCAAGGACCCCACCATTTCCTGGATCATCTGGAATTTGCCGATGGGCTGGCCGAATTGCTCCCTCTCCATGGCGTAACCGATGATGGAATCGTAGGCCGCCTGAGCAAGACCTACGCCCCCGGCGGCGGCCGACAACCTGGTTTGATTCAGGGACCCAAAAACGATTTTAGCTCCGTCTCCCGGATTGCCCAGGATATTCTCTTTCGGCACCTGTGCATCTTCGCAGTAAACTTCACCCGTTGGAGTGGAGCGGGTGCCCAGCTTGTCAAGATCCGTGGTCGTGATGCCGCTGAAATTCTTAGGTTCAATCACAAAGGCGGAAAGGCCTCTCCCCTTGGCTTCTTTGTCAGTGTAAGCATAATAGATCAGGACGTCCGCGACGCTCGCATTGGAAATCCATGTCTTGGCCCCGTTGATAAGCCAGTGATCGCCCTTGTCCTCGGCCGTAGATTTCATGGCCATGACATCCGAGCCTGCGTTGGGTTCAGTGATTCCAAATCCACCAATCCATTCCCCGCTGACCAGTTTCGGGATGTATTTCTTTTTCAGTTCGTCGCTGCCATACCGCAGAATCGTATAGGCGCATCCAAAGCACTGCATATTCATCTGCACCCGGAGTGAACTGGAGGCGCGGGCGATCTCTTCGGTTAGGATCATCCCTGCCAGCCATCCCATCATGTTTCCGCCATATTCCTCGGGAATGACGGTACCGAAAAATCCGAGTTCACCCATGGGCTTGATGACTTCCTCATGGGGAAAATAGTGCTTTTCATCCCATTCGTCCGCAAAGGGCGCAATCTTCTCCGCTGCGAAATCGCGGGCCATGTCCCTCAACATTTGCAGTTCTTCACTCAAATTAAAATCCATGAATCATCCTCCTTTGAATTTTTCCTTTGCCCGATGGGGCGGATTCGGGCGACATGATTGACAGGTATCAGACCGGGCAATCCCGCTTGGAAAGAGGAATGCCCTGATTGTCCAACGACTTTGAAACGGGAGACACCGCCTCTCAATGGGTACAACATAACCCATCCAGGTGCAATCTTAAAGAGTGGTCTTGACGAAAAATAAGCGGCTTTTAGCAAAATTTTAATGGAGACATATAACCCATAGAAAAATGAATGGCAACAAAAATATTTACATTATAGCTATATTTTAACTACCTAAATTGAGCGATTTCCGAGTTTTCAGGAGACCTGCCCGAGGCAGGCAAGTGCAAGGTGCGCAGGCCCGCCAGAAAGCTGGCGGGCAGGGATTCAGGAATGAGCAATAAACCAGGCGTACATATCAGTACGCCGCAATGACGGAATCCGATTTATGGATGGGCACTAAATAAAAGGATCTCATCAAAATTTTGAAACGCTCAGTTTAGGTATTTATATTTTCCTGTTCTCAGGACTCTTGTTCGTGAAAAAACCTGAAGGAGAAATTTGACTTTTTAACTTGAAAAAGCTAGAAAACAAAAATATCTTGCCTGAGTTTATGGATCCCTTAGTTTGCGGAATATCACCTTTTCGTTACCCGGATCCGGAAATCTTAAATAGTGTCCATCCATAAATAGGCAATTTTGTTCAAGGTCAAGGAAGGCGAAGATTTTAACCACAGGAATACATTGAAGTATTTCGAGGATTAAAATCTGAGCCTGACGCAAGAGATTGGGCAAAAGGGCCATTTATGGATGGGCACTAAATAAACAGCAGGAAAAGCGAAAGCAAAGGAGGTCTTGAATGGATCCAATAACCTTAAACCCCAAAGAAAGCAAGCTCCGGGTGGCACCGGAGTGGGCTGATGTCTGCTTCACTTGCGGAACCTGTGCTGGAGGTTGCCCGGTAACCGGCGTTGACGGCCTTGATCCAAGAAAGGCCGTTCGGATGGCGGCCCTGGGCTTGGATCAGGAATTGATCGATTCGCGGTTTCCCTGGGTATGTACACTCTGCGGCCGCTGTGAGTATGCCTGCCCCCAGGGGGTGGAGATCTTAAAAATGATGCGCAGGGCCCGTACCCTGCGCGAGCGGGACAAAGTCCCAGGCCCCATCCACAAGGGCGTTGTTATGGACCTGGAAAAGGGAAACAACCTGGGGATCCCCAAGGACGATTTTCTTTTTCTTTTGGCTGACTTGGCCAAAGAGATGGAGGACGAGGGATTTCCGGGATTTTACGTGCCGGTGGACAAAAAGGGGGCCAATATCCTCGTCACCATCAATTCAAAGGAACCTTTCGGCGAGCCGGATGATATGAAGTTCTGGTGGCGCATTTTTTACTGCGCCAAGGAGGACTGGACGGTTCCTTCCGAAAACTGGGAAGGCGTCAACTGGGGGCTTTTCTCCGGCGACGACGAGGCAATGAAGACCTTTGTCGGGAGAATCGTTGATCATTTGGAGCGATTGGAGTGTAAAACCTTACTCTTGCCTGAATGAGGGCACGCCTATTTTGCGACCAGGCTTGGTCTGCAAACGTGGTTTCCTGAAGTATTTGACAAGTACCGTGTTGTTTCCGTTCATGACCTTCTCAAGGAGTATATCGAAACGGGCAGAATCAAGGTTGATAAAAGCATCCACACGGAACTGACCACTATTCACGATCCTTGCAATTATGGCAGAAAGGGGCAGAAGGCCTTTGGTCATGGCTATTTTGAGGAACCCCGCTGGATCACGCAGCAGTGCTGTGAAAATTTCGTGGAGATGTATCCCAATCGGATGAACAATTATTGTTGCGGGGGGGGCGGCGGAGCATGGGCCATGCCCTACGACCAGGAAAGGATTTACTACGGCCGCGTCAAGGCAAAACAGATCATGGAAACCGGGGCAAAGCTGGTGATCGCCCCATGCCACAACTGCCGCGACCAGATCATGAAATCCCTGACCAAGGAGTACGATCTGGGCATTGAAACCAAGTACCTCTGGGAGCTCGTGGCCGATTCCCTGGTGGTTGAACCTTGGAGCGAAGAGGAGATTGAGGCGGCCCACAAGTTGCGGGACGCGCAGTATGAAAGGGATGGCGTGGAATTGGATGAGGAAGACTGGGAATAACCCCCGGAAACCCTTTTAACCGATCTAAAAAGCCCCGGGCCTATCATTACCGGGGCTTTTTTATTGAAGAAAAATCACCGTACACTACTTGCCCTACGACTCAATGAGGGCGGGGAGGGGAGGCCAGTCTCCCACCGGAAAACACCAACGGGATCAATCCTTCCTTACCAGGGCGGGGACTTCGAAGCAACTTTGTATCGCTTCAATTGCGTCCGCCAATTTATCGGAATCAACGACCGCCTTAATGGACGCAATGGAACAATTGAGCCCTAGGAGCATCACTCCCTTGGCCTCAAGGGCGGTGAGTAGTTCGCTTGCAATTCCGTAACGGTCCCCGAAATGGGGCCCGGTCATGGATAAGCCGGCCACCGGATACAGGATTTCGACCGGGAAGGAAGAGGTAAATTTACGAGTGATATCCCCTGAGGAAGTCCCCTGCCTCCTGGAGAAGCACAGGGTGATGATATTTGATCCCTTCTCGGGGGGGACAAGGCGTGTGCCGAGAAAACTGAGATAAGTGCCGGTCCCGGAAAGTGACTTCAGGAGGGATGCGAACCAGCGGAGGTCTCCTGCGCCGATCTTTACCCGGCACATTTCCTGGCCATCGCGGTATCTGATCCCGTATACCTTGGGTTTGCTCTCCTGGTAGGAGGCGACGACTTCCCGGTAAAGGCTCTCTTTGCCTTTCTGGGCGAGGTTCCAATCTTGAGGTGTCCTATAGGCGCTGAATTGGAATGTTTTGAAGAGTCCGGTATTCGCTTTTTCCAATGCGTGGTTATGAAGCACTGCAGATACGGCAGCGGGCGAATTGGCTATTCCCAGAGGTTCCAGGCCCTCCCTTCCAAGGGCCTCCAGGAACAGTCCCACGATTTCCGGATCTCCCCTGTATGGAAAGATAGAAAGGATGATGCTCTCGGCCCTGTTGCATATCTCGGTCCCGGGAAATTCCCGAACAATCCGAGAAAGGGCAGGGGCATCAGCATTGCTCACCGCTACGTTCAGGCTCCAGCGTTTATCTTCGGGCTGGCAGGAGAAAAAGGGAAGGTTGATCTTCTCCTCGGCGATCCTACGGCAAAACGCTGCCGGAAAGCCAAAGGAATCTCCGTCCGAAATCAAGGAGAACCAGATCACACCTTTCAGCACCTTGAACCCGCCGAGTTTTACTGGGGCCGCCATGAAGTTCGTCGCTCCGGTGGGTTCTCAAGGAAGGAGATTGCTCACGACCTCCCACAGGCTCTCAGTATCGATGGGCTTGGGGATATAATCGTCCGCTTCCGTGGCCATCCCGTCTGCATGGGAATACCGGGTGCTCGGTACGGCTTCCCCCACAGCGGTAAGGAGTATGACCGGAATGTCTTTCGTATCTTCTTTAGCCTTCAGTTCCGCACAGAGTACATACCCGTCTTTTCTCGGCATCATGATGTCGAGTATGACGAGATCCGGCTTTCTCTGTTTGATCGATTCCTCGGCCTCTATGCCGTCATAGGCCATTCCGACCTCACAACCCTTGCTTTCGAGCATCAAGGCAACGGTCTCCACCAGATCAGGATCATCATCAACGACCAGGATGTATTTCTTATCGGACATGATGAAACCTCCTTCCGGAAATGAATTTTCAATCGGGGACTTGGAGATAAACCGGGTTTTTCCCACCCGGGGCTTCGAAGTGGAATTAATACCAATTTTATATGATTTGAGGCCTGGGGTAAAGTCCGCTGCGTTCAACGATTTCCGGGACCTTTTCTTCCCATTCGATGGCCATGATGTGGAAACCTCTCACACCATCGATTTCCTTGAGACGCTGGATTGATTCTATGCATATCTTCAGCCCCTCCTCGGGTTGCTTCTCTTTGGCTACCCCGGCCATCCTCTTTACCACTTCATCGGGTACATCCATTCCGGGGACTCGGTTTTTCATGTACTTGGCCATCCCCGCGGACTTCAAAGGGGTCACACCTGCAAGGATATAAACTTTTTCGTGAAGGCCGCGGTCCCTTACTTGTTTCATCCATTGCTCGAATTTGTCGAGATTATATATGCATTGAGTTTGGATGAATTCAGCCCCGGCAGCAACCTTTTTGGCAAGGCGGTGGACCCGGATCTCAAAAGGATCTGCAAAGGGATTGGCCGCGGCGCCTACGAACATTGCCGGTGGACCTTCGATTTCGTCACCCCCCAGAAACCTTCCTTCATCTCTCATGAGCCTCACGGTCTGGATCAACTGCATCGAATCGATGTCAAAGACGTTTTGGCCCTTGGGCTGGTCTCCGAAGACCTGGTGGTCACCCGAAAGACAAAGAATATTCCGGATGCCGAATGAAGCGGCACCCAGGATATCGCTTTGAAGGGCAATGCGATTCCTGTCCCGGACGACCATCTGGAGAACCGGATCGATTCCCATGAGTTTCAGATGGATGCAGGCTGCAAGACTGCAGAGCCGGGTCACTGATGTCTGGTTGTCCGTGATGTTGATGGCGTCTACGTGGTTTCTGATCTTTTCAGCTTTTTTCTTGATAACGTCCGGGTCGCTTCCCCTCGGGGGCCCGCATTCCGAAGTCACGGCGAGATGCCCTGCCGCTAGAATCCTCTCCAGCTTGCTTTCTGTCTTTGTACTCATAGGCTCACATCCTCCCTGACGACTTTTCGAGGGCCACCGGCCCGATCAGTGGACCAATCCTTTACCGGAAGGAGGGTCTCGTAATCATCGAAACGCCCGAGTTCCTTCAACCGATCGATGATCAATTGCCAGGCGCAATCGATGTCTTTACTGATTTCACACTTCCCTTTGGTTGAACCGCCGCAGGGCCCATTCAGAAGACGCTTGGCGCACCTTGAAATTGGGCAGATTCCAGCCGTGAGTCCAAGGATACACTGCCCACAGCCCTGACAGCGCTCACTCCAGACGCCTCTTTGTTCGGTCACGCCCATGAAACAGGTGTTGACTCCGGGAAAAACCGGGATGCCGAAATACTTCTCCGCCATGAATTGGACCCCGACACCGCAAGCCAGGGAGACCACCGCATCGTGATTTCCGATCTCCTCCCGGATCTCTTCCAGGTATTCATGATCGCACTGGCGTTCGAGGGTAACCTCTTCGATTTTCACCTCTCTGCCCTGATTCATGAAATACATGCGGAGGGCAGAGGCAAGGACGGCGACTTCTCTTTTTCCTCCGGCCTCGCAAACGGTGACGCATTCGTTACATCCCGCGATGAGGATTCTTTCATGGTCCTTGATCGCCTCGAAAATTTCCTCGATCGGTTTTTTCTCGGCCACAATCATGGGGAACAACCTCGCTTTCCAGATCCTTTCCAAGAGGATCCGTGATAAGGGGACCGGCTTTCGCCCCCGGTTAATGGTGATGAGCCCGACCCAACAGGTCTAAAACCTGATGGTTTTCTGCTGGCCCTGGGATCGATGAGCAGGCAGGATGCTCTAAGCCGCCGCCTTTTCCCTCGCCGTCTTTACAGGATTGGGGCCCAGGGAGGTGATCAATTCGTGCATCTCCCGCGTGATATCCACGAACCGTGGAGCTTCGCTCGAAGAGAGATTGTACATTTTGACCCTCTCCCCATCTACGCCGACGGTATCGAGGATATGCCGGGCCTGCTCCACCCTTTTCCGCGCCCTCAAATTGCCGCTGGTGAAATGGCACTCTCCCTCCCTGCAGCCCACGACATAAACACCGTCCACTCCCTTCTCAAATGCCCTCAGGATGTGGATCAAATCCACCTTCCCTGTGCAGGGAACGCTCACGATCCGGATACTGCTCGGGTACTGCAAACGCATGGAACCTGCCAGGTCCGCAGCGCTGTAACCTCAGAACTGGCAGCAAAAAGCCACGATGATGGGTTCAAACCGCTCCATTACATCACCTCCTCAAGAAGGGCGTCCAGTTTGCTCATGAGCTGATCATCTTCATACCAGTTCAGCTGGATCACCTTTGCGGGACACTCCGCCGCGCATGTGCCGCAACCGTGGCAGAGGGCCGCATCGATTTCACTAACCCCGTCCCTATTGATCCTCGGGACCCCGTAAGGGCATACCCGAACGCATATGAGACAGGAGGCACAGTGCTCCTGGTCAACCTTTGCCGTGACGGCCGATAGCAGGATCTCTCCCTGGGAAAGGAATCTGGCCGCCCGGGATGCTGCCGCCATGGCCTGGGAAATGGATTCGGAGATCAGCTTGGGGGAATGGGCCGTTCCGCATACGTAAATCCCTTCATCGGCCATGTCCACGGGGCGCAATTTGACGTGGGCCTCCATGAGGTAGCCGTCACGGGTCCTTCCCAGCTTGAGAATGGAGGCGAGTTCTTCCGTATCTTCCGCACGCATTCCTGCGCTGAGAGCAAGAAGATCCGCATTAACCTCCACCTTTCTACCCAGGATCGGGTCATCAAAGGAAACGAGGATTCCTTCCTCTCCGGGTTCCACGATGGGAGGATTCTCCTTGGAATAGCGAAAGAAAAGAACGCCCCGTTCCCTTGACTCTCTGTAATAGTCCTCGAGGATGCCGTACGTTCGTATATCCCGGTAAAGGATGATTACTTCCGCTTCAGGATTTAGTTCCTTGATGTGGAGGGCATTCTTGACGGCGGTCTGACAGCAGACACGGGAACAGTTGGGGTACTCGTCAGTTCTTGAACCCACGCACTGGATCATGACCACGCGATGAAGGTCATCGGCTCCCCTATCATCAAGGCGCTTTCCAAGCTCGATCTGGGTCACAACCCTTGGATCCTCACCGTAATGGAATTCCCGGGGCCGGTATTCCCTGGCCCCGGTGGCCATGATGAGCACCCCGTGGTCGATCTTTCTTTCGTACATGCCAGGTCCGACGATGATTTCCGTGGTGAAATTTCCCTTGAAACCGCTGAAACCTACCACCAGGGACTCCAACAACACCTGGATCTTTGGGTGTCGCTCGACCCTATCGACAAGTTCCAACAGGTGGTCCTGGATGTGTGCACCCTCAATGGTGCGAGTTAGTTCCCTGGCCAGGCCGCCAAGATGCGCTTCCTTCTCGATGAGCGCCACTTCAAAACCCTGATCCGCAAGACCCAGGGCTGCAGTCATGCCGGATATTCCTCCCCCAAGCACGAGTCCCCGCTGATTTACCTTAATGGTCTCAGATTCCAAGGGCCTGAGGAAAGAAGCCCTGGCCACGGACATCCTCACGAGGTCTTTTGCCTTGTCCGTAGCAGATTGAGAATCGCCCCCGTGAACCCACGAATCCTGGTTACGGATATTGGCCATTTCAAAGAGATACTTGTTCAATCCGCAGGCCTGGAGGGTTTCCTGAAAGAGAGGCTCGTGGGTCTTGGGAGAGCAAGCGGCGACAACGATCCTGTTCAGGTTTTCTTCCTTGATTACTTCCTTCATCTTGTCTTGGGTATCCTGGGCGCAGGAAAAGAGGTTTTCCTCGACATGGACCACACCAGGAAGAGTAGAGGTATATTCCACTACGGCGGGAACATCCACAACACCGCCGATATTGGTTCCGCAATTGCACACGAATACTCCGATCCTTGGTTCTTCCTGGGAAACATCCCTTTCCATCGGGATCTCTCGTTTTTTCCAATCCCGGCCTCTGGCCTCTTTCAGGTCGATGCCCGCCGCACATGCCGCGGCGCTTGCCTCAACGACGGAGGAAGGAATATCTTTGGGGCCCGAATAGGCGCCACAGGCATAGATGCCTGGAACGGAGGTTTCAACCGGAGAAAAAGAGTGTACAGAGCAGAAATTATTGGGATCAAGGGTGATTCCCAGGCGCCTGGAAAGCTCCAGGGTCTCTTTTGGGAGTTCAAGACCAACCGATAAGACCACCATGTCAAAGAGATCCCTGTGAATGACACCTTCCCCGTCACAGTACTGGAGCAGAAGATCATCGCCGCCTTCGATCGGATCGATGGTGTGGATCCTGGATCGCACGAACCGGATGCCGTATTCTTCGACGGCTTTGTTGTAGTAAATTTCGTAGTCTTTCCCAAATGTCCTCATGTCCATGTAAAAAATAGTGATATCCGGGGATCCGGGCCCATGTTCCTTTGCGATGATGGCTTGTTTCACCGCATACATACAGCAGACGGCGGAGCAGTAACCATGATCACAGCGGTTCACGTCTCTGGATCCGACACACTGAATCCAGGCGATGCGTTTGGGCTCTTTCTGATCAGACGGACGCCTGAGTTCACCAAGGTAAGGACCCGTAGGACTGAGGATCCTCTCGAATTCAAGGCTTGTCAGCACGTTGGGATAATCCCCATAATGGTAGGTTTCATACAAGGTTGGATCAAAGGTCTTGAATCCAGGAGCAAGGATGATGGATCCTACCCGGAGGGTCATCTTTTCTTCCGTGTCATCAAAGTTTACGGCGCCAGTCGGGCAGAACTTCTCGCATGCCCTGCACTTGCCTTTTTGGAAGTAGATACAGGTCTGCCTGTCGATAAGGTACTTGAGGGGAACAGCCTGGGAATAGGGGACATAGATGGCTTTCCGCTTTGAGAGGTTCTCATTGTATTCGCTGTCTGCTTTTTTGGGACACTTTTCTTCGCAGGTGCCGCACGCAATGCATTTTTCGGGGTCCACGTACCTGGGGTGTCTGAGGACATCGACTTCAAACCGTCCTCTACTTCCTCTGAGACCCGTTATCTCGGAAAGGGTAAACAGCTGGATGTTCAAATGCCGGCCGACCTCGACCAGTTTGGGCGACAGAATTCACATGGAACAGTCATTGGTGGGAAAGGTCTTGTCCAGTTGGGACATTACGCCTCCAATGGAAGGGGCCTTTTCCACCAGGTAAACGAAGTAGCCGGAATCGGCAAGATCCAGGGCGGATTGCATCCCGGCAATGCCTCCTCCAAGAACCAGCACGGATCCGGATATTTCCACGGATTCATTCTTAGGCATGTTTTTCCCCTTTCACTATAAAAATGAATTAAAGTTTTGCTTCGTCCAGGATCTGGGGCAGCTTGTCCTCCCATCCCATCGTGGATACCAAAATGCCGGCCAGGCCCATTTCTTTCAGGCGGGTGATTAGATCGGCCGCTATCCTGATGCATTCCTGGATTCGATCCGGGGCCTTCTGAATGGAAGAGATCATCTCGGAAGGGACCGATAATCCCCTGATATTTCGATCGATGTATCGGGCCATTCCGGCCGATTTCAATACCAGAACTGTAGGAATGAGAGGGACTTTGCCGGTTTCCATACGCTTGAGGATCTGCTGAAACCGATGCAGGTCGAAGACCGGTCTCGTAACGACGAAATCGACCCCGAGTTCCAACTGCTTCTCAAGGTTTTCCAATTCGATATTGAAAAGCCCACCCGATGCCCCTGTGTCGATCGTCGTTCCGACACAGAAACGGGGCACTCCCCGGAGTTCGATGCCGGCCAGGTCTTTTCCTTCCTGGAGTCGGTGGATTGTTTCAACGAGTTCGAGGTGGGAAAGATCGTTGACAACCCGGGTCTGCGGGTGATCACCGTAAGTGATATCGGCTCCACTGACCGCCATCACGTTTTTTATTCCAAGGGCCCCGGCTGAGAGGAGGTCAGCCTGGAGGGCCAGCCTGTTCCTGTCTCGGCAGGACACCTGGAATACGGGCTCGATGCCATGGTTCAGAAGAAAGGCGGAGGCGCCCAGGGAACTGGCCTTCAATACGGCGTTCGCCATCTCCGGAACAACGATGGCGTCAACTCTCCCTCTGACGAGTCCGGCATTCTCCATGAGGTTGGAAAAGTCTGCCCCCTTGGGCGGTTCGAATTCTCCCAGTACCACGAATTTCCCTTTCCTGAGTTTCTCTTGTAACGCCATAGGGCAATCCTCCCGAATGTTTGACGTGAATGGGAATCCTTATGTCTTTCCCTGATGAACCCGTTTTACCACTGCTCGAAGCCTTGTTTTTTCAGGCTTCGGCTGGTAGAAAAATTCTGAAGGTCGTCCCTTTGTTCGGCACGCTATCGACTTCTATTTTCCCGTTGCAGGATTCCACGATGGTCTTGACGATCGAAAGCCCGAGGCCCGTTCCCGTGATCCTGCGCGTTTCGGGATGCTTGACCCTGTAAAATTTCTCAAATATCTTGGGAAGTTCTTCAGGTGCTATACCGATACCGGTGTCGGAAACAGTGATCTCCACCTGGTCCCTGAGTCTTCTCGCGCATACCTCGACCTTTCCCCCATGGGGGGAGTAATTGACCGCATTGCTGATGAGGTTATTGATGATCTCCTCGACATTTTTCGGATCGGCCTTGATCGTGCCGATGTCTTCGCATGTATATGACAGTTCGACCCCCTGGTTTCTCGCCCTTGATTCCATGAGTCCACAAGTCTCTTCAATCACCCGCTTCAGGTCGACTTCTACGGGAGGTCTTTCGAAAACCCCGTCCTCCAGTTTGGCGATATGAAGAAGATCGTTGATGAGATCGAGAAGGTTGTCGATTTTTTTCATGCTTCTTTCGATATAGTTCTTCTGTTTTTCCCGGAGGGGGCCAGCCAGCCCCTCCAGGAGTACACTGTTTAATTGGCGGATGGAGACAAGAGGACTTCGCAGCTCATGGGCTACCATGTTGACAAAATCCGTCTTCATTTGATCCAGGCGTTTGAAAAGGGTGATGTCCTCAATGACGGTAACCATTCCTACTACTGAATAATCTCCATCCTGATCCGCGGCAACCGCTGGAGCTGATACGGCACGAAGCACCCGGTCCCCCACCTGGAGTTCTTGAAGACGAAACTCACCTTTATGTTCATCGTGCTGTTGAACTTCTTGAAGGGTTCTTACAAGAGATTCATCCTTGATGATCTCCTGAATGGGAGCAGGAAAGTCGATCTTCTCCGGGATTTCGAGAAGCCTGAGAAGGGCCGGATTGTGCAATACGACTTCCATGTTGCGGTTGGTCACCAGCACGCCGTCGGCCATGCAGTTTATGATGGTTTTAAGACGGCTCTTCTCAAGACTCAAATCGTATAGATTTCGAAGATTTTCTTCTCGGAATAACCTTGTCTGGAGTTCCAACCTCCGTTTTTCCGCCGCCCGATGAATGGTGATTAAAAACTGGTCCACCTGAAAGGGTTTGGTAATGAAATCATAAGCGCCCTTTTTCATGCACTCAACGGCGGTGTCCACCGTGCCGTGACCCGTGATGATGATTACCGGTACTTCAGGGTGGCGGTTTCGAATGATTTCGAGAGCTTCTTCACCTCCCATATTGGGCATTTTCAGGTCGAGCAGGACTATGTCAGGAGAATTCGAGGCCATGATATCCAGGGCCTTCAGTCCGTTTTCGGCGGTCTCCACTTGGTATCCTTTTCCGCCGAGCAGGCGGCGACAGCCTTCACGGATGGCCCTTTCATCGTCTACTACCAGTATCCGAATATCTTCATTCATGGCTTTCATCCAATCCGATAAAGATCTCTTCTTCTTCGCTCGGTGGGGCCGAGTATTCAAGGGGAAGTTCCACGAAGAAGGTCGTTCCGCCGCCGGGAGGACACTTGAAATACAGACTTCCTCCGTGAAGTTTGATGATATTTTGAGATATGCTCAGACCCAGACCGGTTCCCTTCCCCACGGGTTTGGAAGAAAAGAAGATGTCAAATACTTTGTCACGGTATTTCTCAGGAATGCCCGGACCCGTATCGGAGACTTCCACCACGAACATGTTTCGGTTGTGTTCAAACCGGGCCGTGATGTCCAAGCGGCCTTTCCCTTGCATCGCATCCGCCGCATTGATGAAGAGATTCGTGAAGACCTGTTGTATCTGGTCCGCGTCCCCGGTCAGTTGCGGCATATCTTTCTCAATATCCGTTGTTACGGAAATATCGTGAAAGCTCGCCTTGCTGGTCAGGAGGCTGAGACATTTGGTTATGATGTCTTCCAGGCTGAAAGCGGTGGTTTTTCCCGAGGGTTTTCGACTGAATTCCAGCAGCTCGGAAACGATCTTCTTGCAACGCATGGTCTGATCGATGATTTCCTGTAAGTCAGCCTTATGCTGTGGATCATCCTTGACCACTTCTTTAAGAAGTTCGGTGTAAATGAGGATCGCGGAAAGGGGATTGTTGATTTCATGGGCCACACCGGCGGCCATCCTTCCGACGGAAGCGATTTTCTGGGACTGAAACAACTGAAGATTCGCCTCTTCGAGTTCTTTCCTCATTTTCAAAACTTCCCGCATGTCGGTAAAGATGCCGACGCTGCCTATCTCTTTACCGTCGATGGAAATGATAGAGGCGGAGAGGGTAACTGGAATTCTTTCCCCGGTTTTGGAGGTAACCGTCATGCTGGTGGGATTTAATTTTCCAGGGGGACCGTACTGGTCACTCCTCATTTTTTTCATGTTTTCACGTGCGATATCGATGTCATAGAAGTTGCTCAAGTGTCCCTTGTTGATGATTTCCTCCGCAGAGTATCCTGTCAGCCTTTCCATTCCTTCATTAAAGATGAGAACTTTACCCTTGGTATCTACAACCACGATGCCGTCTACACTGCTCTGGATCACCATCTCGAAAAAAGTCTTTGCGCGCCTGACTTCCCGCTCCAGCTTCATTCTCTC
The DNA here is from genome assembly GCA_019310525.1 of Deltaproteobacteria bacterium. Lineage (NCBI taxonomy): Bacteria > Pseudomonadati > Myxococcota > Myxococcia > Deltaproteobacteria bacterium. Next base: position 52,505 of record JAFDEE010000019.1, read on the forward strand.
CGTCACATCCCGGGAGACCTCCAGGATCTGTACGATATTTCCGGCATCGTCATAGATGGGAGCAATGGTCACGACGTCGAACCGGGTATCCCCCTTTTCATCCACGCGTTCTTTGTAAGTGCTGAACAACCCCTTTTCCCGTATCTCAGACAAGCGTTCTTCAAGGAAACAGGTTTTGCCTTCTTCCTGACAGGGTCTGTTCAGCCCGTAGCGTACATCGTAACAATACCTTCCAATAACTTCTCTACGCGAGTAACCGAACTCCTTCAAAAAGGTCCGGTTCACCGCGTGGATCCTTTTATCCATCCCTACGACCATGATGCGGTAGGGGAGGCTGTCCAGAATTTCCTGGACCTGCTTTTGTTCCCTACCCTGATATAGGTTGCGCCGCCTCTCCAGTTCCCATTGTTCGGTTTCGATTCGGACAAGCTCCCTGACAAGTTGGGCCGCCCGGCCGTCGATAACGGAGACCCCGGAGGGCCTGTTTTTATGAATATCGAGGAGGCATTCCTCCGATCCCGTCAATTCAATGATCAGGTTCAGGCCCCTCAGTGCCAGGAATTCACGAAGATCCGTGGTGGTCGGGAGGTTTAAGGCACGTGCATAGACAACCCCCGGGGCCTTGCTATCCCTATCGTAGACTCCGAGTATTCTCATCCTGAGGTTTTGCAGTCGTCCGTGCTCGGGATTCAGCAGCCGGAGCAGATCCAGACAAGCCTTCCCTCCGCCTGCAATCCCGATATTGAGGCGGCCGTCATACTCTTTCGAAATGAAAGGTGCTATCTCATCCACGATTCTGGCAAGGGGGAAAAATCGATCCGCTGGAGATGACCTTTCCCGCCGGGAACCGCGCCAAGAGAGGATCTTGGTTCACATGTCCCTCATTGTTGATCAGGCGGTGAAGGGCACCGCAACAATAGGCGGCATTCGTTTCCGAAAGAAAAGGAAGCGCACGAAAAATCCCGGAAGAAGGTGAGATGCGAAATTCAAGTACCTGGAAAAAGAGAGATGAGCAGAAGCAAGCGAGTACGTGATCGAACTCCATGATCCAACCCCCGCCCTTGGAAAGAGGAAGGACCATGAAACAGAGCCCGTTTTAACCGGAGACCTGGGTGCCCGGAAACTCCTTATGATATCCTCGAACCCGGTTTAGTCCCAATAAGATGTTCACTCCGGAAAACAACGTCATCGTTCCGTAACGCTGTCTAGCCATAGGTTTTTGGTAGGGAATAACTCTATATTAATAGATTTTGGGGGGGGAGTTCAAGTAAAAACCGTGGAGGAGGATGGGAAAATGTCTTTCCGGGCACCTCTGGGAAAATCTGGCGAGGGTAGGGAAGGGGACTCAGGGGCTATTCCCTCGATTTCTTCTCTCCATGGCGGGTGGATTCGGCCAGGCGCTCGATCAGTTTTTTTTCAAGTTCTGAAAGGACCTCTTTCATGTTCCGGCTGATCGAAACGGGACCCGAGCGATTCCATCCCTTCCTGAATGCTTCCTCTTTCTTCCGGTTGAATTCTTCAAGGCTTTCGGCCATGTCGCTCCAGAAAAGTAGTTTTTGGAGGATATGGCGTTCCGGGGCGTTCAGGTCGGTAGAGGTGTCTATGGAGCGACCGTTTTCCAGGCGAATGATCATGACAAGGAAATCTCCCGGTGAGAGTTGTTTCCCGAAGCGTCCCGATCCAATTCGGAAAGGTACTATTTTTTCTGAGACTTCTATCAGGACCGCCCGCAGATCCCGGAAAAATCGGCACCGCGGGCGGTTTCAGTAATATCTGGCGAAATCTCTTGCGATGAACATGAAAAAGGATTCTAGAAAAAGGCAGGGCTCCTATCGGGCTACTCGACCTTCGGCCTGGGCAACATCCCGGCTCTTTCCGCGATCTCCGGCACCTTGTGCTCCCATTCGATGGCCATGAGATGAACGCCTGCGATCCCTTCCATCTCCTTGAACTCCTCGATTTGTTCAATGGCGAACTTGATGCCCTCTTCGGCGACTTTTCCCTTCCCGGCGCCTCGAAGTCTTTGAATGAGGGATTCGGGCACATCCATACCCGGGACGGATTTGGCCATATACTGGGCCATACCGACACTCTTCATGGGCGTGATTCCTGCCAAGATATAACATTTCTCGTGGAGACCCATGTCCACGACGCGTTTCATGAATTCCCTGAATTTTTCCATGTTGTAGATACACTGGGTCTGAATGAAATCGGCCCCGGCGGCGATTTTCATGGCAAGGCGATGAACCCGGAATTCAAAGGGATCGGCGAAAGGATTGGAGGCCGCACCGATAAAGATTTTCGGTGGGACATCAATCTCCTCGTCGTTCATGAATTTCCCCTCATCACGCATTTTCTTGACCAGGGCGATCAATTGCATGGAGTCGATATCGTAAACGTTTTTCGCCTGGGGATGGTTCCCGAAGGTCTGATGATCCCCGGAAAGGCACAGCATGTTTCTGATCCCCAGGGCATATGCCCCGAGAATATCGCTCTGCATCGCCAGCCGGTTTCTATCCCGGCAGACCATCTGAAAATTGGGTTCGACGCCTTCCTTTATAAGTAGGGCGGAGGCGGCCCAACTGGACATCCGGACGACTGCGGTCTGATTGTCGGTAATGTTCACTGCATCGACCACACCCTTCAAGTGGGAAACCTTCTCTTTCAAGTGATCCACATTGGCGCCTTTCGGGGGCCCGCATTCCCCGGTGAAGGCGAAGTGTCCCGCTCTGAGCACTTTCTCGAGATTGCTTCCGGATTTAAGATCATTCATACACCAGTTCCTCCCTAACACTTCTGCGAGGGCCTCCGTCCCTGGCGGTGCGCCAGTCCTTAGCAGGCTTGATTTCCAGCAGATCACCCAAGCGGCCCTGCTCCATCTTTTTCCTGACAATCATGTCCCAAATACAATCCACTTCCTTGGAGATCTCACACTTGCCCCCGGCGGAGCCCCCACAGGGCCCGTTGAGAAGGCTCTTGGAGCATCGGGCCACGGGGCACATTCCATCAAAGTAGTGAATCACGCAGTTCCCACAGCCTGCACATCTCTCCGCCCAGATCCCGTGCTGAACGGCTCCACCGAAAAACGTCGTATTGACGGCCGGGAAGAATCGTTGTTCCGGGTATGCCTCCGAAAGAAACTGTGGGCCGACCCCGCATGCCATGGAAATTACGGCATCATACTCGCCGACCAGATCCTTCAGTTGGGCCACATATTCCGGGTCGCATTGCCTTTCAATGGTTTTCTCTTCTACCTCCAGGGGCCGTCCTTCCCGTTTTCTGGCGATCCTTAGGATAGAGGCAAGAATTCCGACCTCCTTGGCCCCCCCTACATTGCATACCGTTACGCATCCCTTGCAACCCACAATCAGTACCTTTTCAGACTCCTTAACCATATCGAGGATTTCATTGATCGGTTTTCGATCGGCGACTATCATTTCTCACCTCGTCATGCCGCAGCTTTTATTTTCAAAGGGCTGGGCCCAAGTTCCTTGATTCGATTCACCATTTCGGTAGCGATTTCCGCAAACCTTGTCCCTTCACCTGCCGAGAGATTGAACATCTCGATCCGCTCGGGTTCGATGCCAATCTCCTCAAGTGTCTTTTTTACATACTGGACCCGCTTCTTGGCCTTTATGTTTCCGTTAATGAAGTGGCATTCACCTTCAAGACACCCGGCAACGTAAACGCCGTCTGCACCATCCTCAATAGCCTTGAGAAGATGGATAATGTCCACCCTTCCCGTACAGGGCACTTGGATGACCTTGACATTGCTTGGATAGGAAAGTCGCATGGAACCTGCCAGGTCCGCAGCCGAGTAAGCTCAGTATTGGCAACAATAGGCCAGTATCTGGGGTTCGAATTCAGTCATGTTTCCTCCCTGCTCGCTGTATCGTTGTTTCTGGAAGTGTGTCAAGCGATTCGACGAGTATTTTTTAGATTACTAAAACTTGTTGAAAAAATGAAACGTCTTTCATGCTGCAAACGACCCAAGGTTAGTCCGTGTCCATCCATAAATGGCCAATTTCCGCAATCTCCGCGTCAGGCTCAAATTTTAATCCTCAAAATACTTCAATGTATTCCTGCGGTTAAAATTTTCGCCTTCCTTGACCTTGCACAAATTTTCTCATTTATGGATGGACACTAGTCCGCTGCAACCTGGAAAAGGGCATCGGTCTTGGCGATAATCTGTTCATCAGTAAAGTGCTGGAGGCTGATCGCCTTGCCGGGACATTCGGCTACGCAGGCACCGCAGCCCCTGCATTCCGCAGGATCAATGATTGCATATCCTTCCTCGCCGATTCTTGGAGCCCCATAAGGACATGTCCTTACGCAAGTCAAACACGCGGCGCAACGGTCGGAATTCACCGTCGCCACCACGCCCCCAACAAGGATTACCTCCTTTGAAAGGATGGTCATGGTCCGAGCCACGGCGGCCTTGGCCTGGGTGATGGTTTCGTCAATAGGTTTTGGGTAATGGGCCAGTCCCGCCATGAAAAGCCCCTCAGAGGCAAAATCCACGGGCCTGAGCTTCATGTGGGCCTCAATGAGAAATCCCTCACCATTGATCGGTACTTTAAATAATTCAAATAATTCTTTGTTTTCATTTGGTAAAATAGCTGCGGCAAGAATCAGAAGGTCTGGAGACAGAGAAACAGGACGGCCCAGTACATGGTCTCTGACCCTGAGGGAAAGGGCCCCCTTTCCATCGCTCGTTACCTCCGGTAATGCCTCGAGATCGTACCTGATGAAAAGGACTCCGTTTTCTCTTGCCTTTCGATACAGGTCCTCCCTGAAGCCGTAAGAACGAAGATCCCTATAAAGGATGTAGACATTCATTTCGGGATTTATTTTCTTGAGCTCCAGGGCGCTCTCCAGGCTGTGGGTGCAACACACCTTGCTGCAGTAAGGCCTTTCGGGAATCCTGGAACCGACGCATTGGATGAAGACCGCCGTCTTCGCCGCAGAGATCCGGCCGTCCCCCTTCATGATGGCTTCGTCAAGGTCCAGGTGTGTCAATACATTGGGGTGTTGGCCGTAAAGGTATTCAGCCGGTTTGTATTCTTTTCCACCTGTGGCCAGGATGGTTGAACCGTGTTCGATGATGGTGGTGGAACCCGAACCATTCCCGGAGATGAGGGTGGTGGTAAAATTACCGATGACGCCGGAGCTTTCCTTGACCTCCGTTTCCAGAAAGACCCGGATCCTGGGATGTTTTTCCACCTTTTGGATCAAGTCATTGAGGTATTTGGAGACTTCTTCGCCCCTCCAGGTCTTCCGGAGCCTTCTGGCAACCCCTCCAAGTTCGCCGGTCTTCTCAACCAGGTAGGCTTGGCAACCCTGTTCCGCCACGCCCAGGGCGGCTTCCATGCCGGCTACTCCTCCGCCCACGATTAATGCAGCAGGTTTGACTTCAAGCGTTACCTGCTGGAGCGGTTCGATCAATGTCGCCTTGGCTACGGCCATACGGACCAGATCCTTGGCCTTCTGGGTGGCTTTTTCCGGTTCGTTCATGTGAACCCAGGTGTTTTGGTCCCTGATGTTGGCCATCTCAAAAAGGTACTTGTTCAATCCCGCGTCCCGGATCGTTTCCTGGAAAAGGGGCTCATGGGTGCGGGGCGAACAGGAGGCCACCACGACGCGGTTGATCCCTTTTTCCTTAATGACCTCTTTCATCTTGTCCTGGGTGTCCTGGGAGCAGGTGAAGAGGTTATCCTCCACGTGGACCACATTCGGCAGGGTTTTGGCGTATTCCCTCACAGCGGCTACGTCGGCGATACCTCCGATGTTGATGCCGCAATTACACACAAAGACCCCGACCCGGGGTTCCTGTCCGGAGACATCGAGTTCCGGGGGCAGCTCCTTTGTCCGGGTCAGGGAGCCCCTTGCCTCGGCAAGGTCTTGCGTTGCCGCAGCGGCGGAGGCGGATGCCTCCATCACCGATTGGGGAATGTCTTTGGGGGCCTGGAAAACACCGCAAACATAGATCCCTTCGCGGCTCGTGGCCACAGGCGTGAAACTTCCGGTCTCGGCATAATGGTGATGATTCAGGGTGATACCCAGACGTTCCGCCAGTTCACCTATCTCTTCGAGGGGAGAGAGCCCGACGGAGAGCACGACCATATCGAAGACTTCCTCTTGGGGTTCCCCGTCTTCCGTAGCATATTGAATCTTGAGGTTGCCGTCCTCGACCGGCGTGATGGAGTGGATTCTGGATCGGATGAAACGGACGCCGCTCTCCTGTTCGGCCCGGTTGTAGTATTTTTCGAAATCCTTCCCATAGGTCCTCATGTCCATATAGAAGATGGCCGTATCCAGGGGACCGGGGCTGTGTTCCTTGGCGATCACCGCTTCCTTGATCGCGTACATACAACAGACAGCCGAGCAGTACCCGTGGTCACACCGATTGATATCCCGGGATCCCACGCACTGGAGCCACGCGATCTTTTGCGGTTCCTTGTGGTCCGAGGGTCTTACTAGGTGCCCCTCGAAAGGGCCCGATGCCGACAGGATCCGCTCGAATTCCAGGCTGGTGACCACATTGGGATGAGTTGCGTAGTTATAGGTCTCGTATTGTGTCGGATCGAAGGTCTTGAATCCGGGTGCCAGTACGATGGCTCCCACCTCGACGGTGTGTTCCCTTGGTTGCATGGAATGATCGACGGCCCCGGCCAGACAGGCGGAAACACATTGGTAACACTCGGAACAGATACCGCATTTCAGACAACGCAGGGCCTCGTTCCTTGCCTCTTCCTCGCTGAATCCGAGGGCCACTTCCTCGAAGTTGCCCTCCCTGTCTTTGACGGGCCTCACCCGCATGGGTGTTCTGGGGGAAAGGGCCTCTCCCTCAACATCGGGCTTCTCGTAGTTCCATTCGCGGGTCCTGCCTTCTGAAAGATCTTCACCGTTGAGGTAACGCCTGATGCTCTCTGCGGCCTCCTTTCCGCAGGCGACGGCTTCAACAACGGACTTGGGGCCATAGAGGGCGTCTCCCCCGGCAAAGACCCATTCGAGGGGGGTCTGCAGGGTCACGGGATCAGCATCCAATCCACCCCTGGGAGTCGTCCGGATGCCCTCCCTCTCGGCAAAGGAGAGGTCCGGGGCCTGTCCGATGGCAGTGATGACGGTTCCGGCCTCGAGGGTGATGAGGTCGGAATCATCATAGCGAGGATTAAATGCACCCTTTTCATCGAAGACCGCCGTACACCGCTTGAATTCAACGGCTGCGACTCGTCCGTCCTTCTCAATGAAACGCTTGGGACCGAAGCTGTTTACGATTTTTACACCTTCCTCCAGGGCCTCTTCGATCTCGTAGTCCCAGGCAGGCATCTCTTCCCGCTTCTCCAGGCAAACCAGTGTAATATCCTCCGCACCCAGCCTTTTGGCCGAAAGGGCCACGTCGATGGCAACGTTTCCACCACCGATCACGATGACTTTTTTGTTCAGCTGAATTTCCTGCTTGAGAGCCGTTTCCCTAAGAAATTCCACGCCCTCCAGGATTCCAGGAAGATCTTCACCCTCTACATTCAGTTTGCGGCTGAGATGAAGCCCGGTAGCCAAGAAGACAGCCTTGAATCCATCCTCCTTCAAGGTCTTCAGGGTGATATCTTCACCGAAACAGACTCCTGTTTTGATTTCCACCCCCAGGGACTCGATCACCTGGATTTCTGCAGCGATGATATCGCGGGGGAGGCGGTACTCAGGAATCCCTACGGCCATCATCCCTCCAGCCACCGGCAATTTTTCAAAAACCGTGACAGAAAACCCTTGCCGGGCCAAGGAATAGGCCGCGGTCAGCCCTGCTGGCCCCGCTCCGATAACGGCGATCTTTTCTTCTCTCGGCTCTTGAGCCTCGGGGATATAGCGGGTTTCCTCGGAAAGATCCAGATCCGCAATGAAACGGTGGAGATACTGGATGGCGACGGGTTCATCTACATCGTTCCTGGTGCAGGCCCCTTCGCAGGGATGATGGCACACACGACCGCAGATCGCGGGGAACGGATGATCCTCCTTGAACAGTTCCAGTGCCTCCCGGTATTTCCCCTGGTTGATCAACGCGATATAACCCTGGATGCTGACATGGGCAGGGCAGGTGGCCTTACAAGGGGCCGTTCCCCTCTTTTCGATGGCATAGGCGCTGGGCATGGCCTGGGGATAGAGCTTGTAAGCCGCTTTTCGGGTCCGGAGTCCCTCATCAAAGAGATTCGGGACCTCGATGGGGCAGGCCTTGGCGCACTCATCACACGCCGTGCACTTGGCTATATCCACGAATCGCGGTCGTTCGAGGAGCTTGACCTTGAAGCGGCCGGGTTCGCCAGAAACCTCCAGCACCTCCGTCATGGTCCACAGGTCAATATTCAAATGTCTCCCGCATTCCACCAGCTTCGGGGATATGATACACATGGAGCAGTCATTGGTGGGGAAGGTTTTGTCCAACTGGGCCATGACCCCACCGATAGCGGAATTTTTTTCCACCAGGTGAACGAGATATCCGGAATCCGCCAAATCCAGTGAAGCCTGGATGCCGGCGATACCGGCGCCTATGACCATAACCGATCCAGTTGGTGTATCCTTTTTCATGGAATTCATCGTCTCCTTACGGTTTCATTCCAAACAACTTGATTTTTTTGTGGATTTTTATCGATGAAACTCGTCTTACAGGCGTCGGTCCGAGGCAGGGCCGTAGTCCTATCCATAACATTTTCGATTCTACTGCTTTCCGGTTCGGGACCATATTAGGGTAGGGGAGTTGTCCCTCGGGAATAATACCTACCGGAAAAATATGAGAAACAGAACATGCCATATTCAAATCAGGGGTGTCAAGGGAAATAAAGGTCTGACGAACAAGGAGCATTTTCCAGCGGATGGAATCCCCCCTTTAACCGGAAAAGCCGATCATTTCCGCTAAGTTTTTCGTGAAGACGAAAGAAAAAGGGACGATTCTTTTTCCCCAAAAGCAGCAGGGGAGATATATGTCCCGGCTTTTTATAACGGAATGTGTTAAGATTAACCCGATTTATAACGATCCTAGGGAGTGCCCATCCATAAATAGGCAATTTTGTTCAAGGTCAAGGAAGGCGAAGATTTTAACCGCAGGAATACATTAAAGTATTTCGAGGATTAAAATCTGAGCCTGACGCAGCCTGTCCGCCGCTGTCTGGCGGGCTTGTCACGCCGTAGCCATAGCGAAGGCGGAAGATTGGGGAAAAGGGCCATTTATTATCCAATCATCGCCAAGATCGATCGAACTCGAAAAGGTTGAACGGGAATCCGGACCCTATTGTATGAGCTTTGAGCCGGATCTACATTCACTCTTACAATCGGTGAAGATGGTGGGCGTTTTGAATCCTCCGATCCTGCTGTCCAACGAGAGGGATCGTTATGATGTCGTGACCGGCTTCAGGAGACTCGAGGTCTTAAGGGAACTCAAACAAAAAAGGGCGCTTTGCGTGGTCCTACCTGATGGGGCCCGTTTTTCCCCACTTGATTGCTTCCGCATGGCGCTCTTTGAGAATCTGACGGTTAGGCGTTTCAACGAAGTTGAAAGATCCATGATACTAACAAGACTCCTATCCTGGGTGCCCCGGGATGAAGTCGTGTCTGGCTATATGCCTTTGCTGGGGCTTTCACCCCGTGAATCACTATTGGATTTTTATTTGTCGTTGGAGAGCTTTGAAAGGCCCATCCTGGTCCTCCTTTCTAAGGGTCTCCTTTCGATCCAAACGGCTCGCCAACTCTTTCGCTTCAATGAAAAAGATCGTTTAGCGGCGGCCAAGTGGATATCAAATTTAAAGTTAAACACGAATCAACAGGTCAAATTTATTGAATACATTGAAGATATTTCCATTAAACATCATATTTCTATATATGAGATTCTCGACAGGGAGCCTTTTGCAGGGCTGTTACAGGATGGTGCCCTGAAGAACATCCCTCAGCAGGCAAAAAGAGTCATGAGGCTTTTACGGGAAATGCGTTTTCCAAGGCTGTCACGGATTGAACGGTCTTTCAAGAAGAAACTTTCCCGGATCCCTCTACCCGAAGGTGTCAAGATAACGCCCCCATCCCATTTTGAAGCCAATGAATACAAGTTGGAAATAGGGTTTGAGGACCTGCAAACGTTGAAGCGAAAGATCAAGGAATTTCTCGCCAACGAGGAGACCCTGGAGGACATGGAAAGGGAGTTAAGGGAGGATCCATGAATCCAAAGGGCCGATTAAAACAGGTCATGATAGGGGAGGGGGCTGAAGGATATGAACTCACGGAAAAAATCCTTTATCGTTTGAGAGGCGAACCCGGGATCAAGGTTATACGGAACGGCGATCCATATCCAACAGGGAACAATACAACTTTCCCGGCGCAGGGCAAGGAAACCTTGAGGCTTGAAAGGTTTCCAGGGGAGATGTTCAAACCATGCCCGGGAACGATTCAGTATATCTGCTGTGGTTATTGGATTCTTCATGGTGCCACAAATTGCCCGATGGATTGCAGCTATTGTATTCTTCAATCCTATTTTGAAAAATCATCCCTATCCGTCTTTATCAACATTGAAAATGAATTGAATGAAATCTGCCGACAAATCGAGAACCATCCCAATAGGATTTTCAGGGTCGGTACCGGGGAGTTCGCCGACAGCCTGGCCCTAGATCCCCTCGTTGGGTGGACACAACTCCTTACCCCCAGGTTTTCACGCCTAAAAAACGCAGTTTTGGAGTTCAAAACAAAAACGGATCAAATCGCGGGATTGCTCTCTTCTCCTTACAGGGACAGAATTATCGTTTCCTGGTCCATGAACAGCCCGTTTATCGTTACGCGGGAGGAGGGCGGCACCTGTTCCCTTAGACGGAGGCTTGAAGCGGCCAAGAGATGCCAGCAAGAGGGTTACGTGATCGGATTCCATTTTGATCCGATAATAGAACATCATCGTTGGCGGGACGGTTACAAGAGGACCATTGAGATGATGGATAAGTATATCGATCCCAGGGGAGTAATCTGGATCAGCCTGGGCACCATGAGATATATGCCCTCCCTGAAATCCATCATCAGGGCACGACATCCTGGATCCCATGTGCTGGACGGAGAATTCATCCCTGGACTGGACGGAAAGATGCGCTATCTGAAAACCATCCGTATCGATATGTATGACTGGATGAAAAGGGAACTGGATCAGTGGAGCAGGGATCTGGGGGTCTACCTGTGCATGGAGAGCGATGAAGTCTGGAAAAGGAGCCTGGGTTGGAGCGTGAAAAATTCAGAGGGGCTCGCCCGATACCTGGATCAACGGGTAAAAATGTTCTTCCCTTGAGAGGTCGTCACTGGGAGAAAGAAACCCCGTTGCGCTTTGATATTGTATTGTTTCGCAGTGTATGGTAAAGAGGTTAAACTTGAAAAATTATGGAGGAAAAGATCACATGCTTAAGGAAAAGGTCGAAGCCGCCCTGGAAAAGGTGCGACCCTCATTGCAGGCGGATGGGGGAGACGTTCAGCTCGTGGACGTTGATGAAAACGGGGTGGTAAAGGTAAAATTGCAGGGCTCCTGTGCGGGGTGTCCGATGTCTCAGATGACCCTGAAAATGGGTATCGAGAAGATGCTCAAGCAGAATGTTCCTGAAGTCACGAGAGTTGAATCTGTTTAATTAAACAACGAAGAGACCTTTGAAAAACGTTTGATTTTGTTCATGGTCAAGCCTCCGACCCGGAGATAAAAACGAAAATGTTGACTACTTCGGCTTAGGATGCCAAGCGGGACAGGCAGCCATATATCGCAGTATTTCGAGGATCAAAATTCGTCCGCGTTTCACTTGGACTTCCCACACCTTTGGGCGGGCCCCGGTTTGACTATGACGCAGCCTGCCCGCCAGCTGTTTGGCGGGCTTGTCACGCCGTAGCCAACCGTGTAATGGAGACGGAAGACCGGGCAAAAGGGACGTATATTGCAAAGGTCTCAATGAAAAAAGGAACGATGGAGGAAAAAGTCTATGATGGAGATCAAAAAGATCGGTGTTGTCGGTGCCGGAACCATGGGGAACGGTATCGCCCAGGTGGCCGCCCAGAACGGTTATGATGTCATCATGCGGGATATCAAGGATGAATTCGTCGAAAGAGGCCTGAAAAATATCGAGAAATTTCTCACCAAGAGCGTTGAAAAAGGAAAGATCGAGGCATCGGAAAAGGACGCCGTCCTGTCCCGGATCAAGGGCACCACTGATATGAATGATCTTAAGGATTCAGACCTTGTGGTTGAAGTGGTCATAGAAGATCTTGAACTCAAAAAAAAGGTCTTCAAGGAACTGGATGAGCTGTGCCGACCCGAGGTCATCCTGGCGTCCAATACGTCATCCATGTCTATCACGGAAATCGCCGCTGCCACAAATCGCCCGGAAAAGGTATGCGGGATGCATTTCTTCAATCCCGTACCCCTCATGAAGCTCGTGGAGATAATCAGGGGCGTTGCAACGAGCGATGAAACGATCGCTGTCTGTACGGAGCTCGCCCAAAAGATGGGTAAAATCACGGTGGAGGTCAAAAAAGACTCCCCTGGGTTCATCGTGAACAGGTGCATGATTCCCCACATGATCGAGGCCATCAGGATCGTGGAGGAAGGCGTTGCCAGCATCGAGGATGTGGACACGGCGGTCAAAAACGGTCTCAATTATCCCATGGGACCCTTTGAATTGATGGACCTTACGGGAATTGACATCGCTTACTTTGTCACTGAATACTTTTTCAAGGAATTGAACAAGGAACTGAAATGGGCGGCTCCCACGCTCATGAAAAACATGATTCGTGCCAACAAGCTCGGCAGGAAAACCGGAGCAGGATGGTATGATTACGGAAAATAGTTGAGAGTTTCCATCTGAAGACAAAAAAGGCAGCCCTTTCGCTCATGATGGAGGGTTGCCTTTTTTATTGCAGAAACTCTTAAAACAAAAAATCGAGATTAGCGTGGAGGGTGAATATTGTTACTTATTCTTGTGACGCATCAATTTTCTCATTTTTCGATACTTGTGTTTCCGGATCTTTTTGCGGCGCTTCTTCACTACGCTTCCCATGCAGTATTCTACCTCCAGTTCGAATTCAAAACGCATTATATCTACCTTTCATCAGGTAACGTGTCAACCAAAAAAACAGGAGAAGGGATTGTGAAGCATCAAGGAGGGTGAAAAGACGAAAGAGGTCGGTTTGGGAAACCATGTTTTAGTTTACATAATATAAATTATCAGAATCAATCTCCCGAACTCCTGTTCCTCGCGTTTTTTGCGGCATAAAGCCTCTTATCCGCTTCGCCCACAAAATCCTTGATCGACATCTCCTCCTCGAACAAGGCGTAACCAACGCTTGCCATAATATCACCCTCGGCCTTGAAAGATTCCTTAATACGCTTAACGATTCCTTCGGCTACTGCCAAGTCGGCGCCAACCAGAATGATGGCGAACTCATCTCCTCCATATCGATATGCCGAATCCACTCCCTCACGGATACTTTGTTGGATCAGCCTCCCTACGCTCCTGAGAACCTCGTCTCCAGCAAGGTGGCCATGGGTGTCGTTGTAATCCTTGAAGTTGTCCAGGTCCAAGAGGATCAGGGACAAGGGGAATTTTTGCCTCTTTGCCCGCACCATTTCGTCTTTGAGGCGGTCGTAAAAATGCCGCTGGTTGAACAATCCAGTCAGGGAATCCGTAATGGAGAGCCGGTTGAGCTCTCTCCTGAGGTTCCTCTCGTTAAGAATACGCCTGATCTTGGCTTCCAGTTCTTCGAGATCAAAAGGCTTTTTTATAAAATCACTCGCCCCAGCATTAATTACGTCCACATATTTGTATCCTTCTGAATACCCTGTCATTGCAATTATGCTGATATCCGGGTGGGTCCCGGAAACCCGCTTGATCAGTTCCATCCCATCCATTTCGGGCATCTTCATGTCCGTAAGGAGAAAGGTGAAGTCGTTGTTTTCCAAAGAGTCGAGTGCCTCCGGGCCGCTGGAGACCGAGGCCACAGAAAAGCCGAGGGCTTTCAGCAGGTCGGTAAAGACCTCCCTGAGGACCGCATCATCGTCCACGATCAATATGGATTCTTGCGAGTAATCGAAGTCCTGTTTCATGATTCAACCAAAGGGAAAAGTCTCCCCCATCAATGAAGGGAGGTTTTTCGCGTGGGGTCTGATAATCATTTCGTAACAAGCGCCCCACGAAGAGAATTGACGAACGCTTTTTCAATCAAAACTTTTACAATGTCTCCCAAGATATTGGATAAACAAGAAAAATTTACAACTTTATTAGTGTCTGTTCGCCCTGTCCACTGATCCCCTTTTTTGCTGGGGCCCTCTACTAGTACTTCAACACTTTGTCCCTCGAGTTCCCTGTTTTTTGAAAGGGTGATCTCCCGTTGAAGGGACTGAAGGATCGAAAGGCGGCTGGACTTCGTTTCCTCGTCCAGTTTGCCGTCCATACGTTCCGCGGCCGTACCCTTTCGGTCAGAGTATTTAAATGAAAAAAGATTATCAAATCGTATTTTTTGCATGAGATCAAGTGTCAATTCGAAATCCCGGTCGGTTTCCCCGGGAAAACCGACGATCATGTCACTCGTTATCGCTATGGCGGGGCGGGTTTCCCGCAAACGGCTGACGAGTTCCATATAGTGTTCCCGAGAATAATGTCGGTTCATTCTCTTCAACACGGCATTGGAACCCGATTGAACCGGAAGATGGATATGGGGGCATAGGTTTGGAATCTCGGCAAAGCATCTAATCAGATCATCCGAGAGGTCTTTTGGGTGAGATGTGGTGAATCGAAGACGCACGATGCCTTCAACCCGACTCAATCTCCTGAGCAAAGCAGGAAAATCAATGGTTCCCGCGTCCTCGACCGACCGATAAGAATTCACATTCTGTCCCAACAAGGTGATTTCTTTGATTCCTTGGGAAACCAAATTTTCGGCTTCCGCGAGAATGTCCCGAGTCTGCCGGCTTATCTCCCTGCCCCGGACATAGGGAACGATACAATAGCTGCAGAAATTGTCGCACCCCTGCATGATCGTTATGAATCCCTTGACCCTTCCGCGGAAGTAGTCTTTTTTCGAAAGAGGTGGAATCGGGTCAGGGCGAAGTTCAGTAGCCGATACCCTCCTCCCCTCTGAGTAAACGAGATTAAGGATTTCACCGAATCTTTCAATTTCACCCGTTCCCAGCACGAGGTCAAGCTCGGGGAATCTCTTCAGCAGCCTCTCGCCTTCCTTCTGGGCAATGCACCCCACCATGGCGATCTTGACATGGGGTTTCCGCTTCTTGAGGGCTATTATTCGGCCGAGCAGGCTGAATGCCTTTTGTTCCGCTTTGGCCCTAACGGCACACGTGTTGATGAGAACGAGATCGGCACGGGCGGGATTATCGGTCGGGTAAAACCCGGAATCCAGGAGGAGTTGACCCAGATAGTCCGAGTCGTATTCGTTCATTTGGCAGCCCATGGTGGCGATATGATAATACCCAAGCAAGGTTCAGAATGCCCCTCTACAACCAATTGAAATTATTTAGTGTCCATCCATAAATAGGCAATTTTATTCAAAGTCAAGGAAGGCGAAGATTTTAACCACAGGAATACATTGAAGTATTTCGAGGATTAAAATCTGAGCCTGACGCAGCTTGTCACGCCGTAGCCATAGCGAAGGCGGAAGATTGGAGAAAAGGGCCATTTATGGATGGGCACTATTTATTTTACAGCCATAAAACAGATTGCGCTATTTGAATCTCCAGGAATATTCCCTCTCCCCCACACTACAAAAGCAAAATTATTCAGGCTCAGGGCTCTTGTGTCCAGGTGAATCGATACTTTTTAATTGAAGCCCTTCCCTTCCGGAAAGATCTTCAACCAGACGTCCGATAAGATATTCACATCCCGGAGCTATCAGTATTTCGAGTAAAGCTTCTTGAGGGTCAATGGTCCTGACGACGGCTGCTCCGTCATAGGATTCGATGGTGTAGCGGATATAGTGGATGTCCTTCCGGTCGACCCGGTAGTATCGTCTAACCGTTTCCATCATGGTTTTTGTAAGTGGCACCACCCCACATGAGTTTGGCCCTTAGGATCTCAAAGTAGGTTTGATCGGGTGACTTGAGCAAGCGAATCCTTTTATTGGACGCATGGATCATTACCTTGTCCCCGTATTTCAAATCAAACCCCACCTGTCCGTCAAAGGTAATGGTCACCTTTTCTTCCCTGGCCTTTCGCATGGTGATGCAGACCGTATCGGAATCAGGAAGAATTATCGGGCGGTTGGTCAGCGTAAAGGGGCAGATGGGCGTTAGGATAAGGTTGGACATCGTGGGGTAGAGAATCGGTCCACCCGCAGCCAGGTTATAGGCCGTGGAACCGGTGGGGGTTGAGATAATCAATCCGTCGGATCGAAAAGCGGTCAGGAACTGATCATTGATGTAAACATCCAGGTCAAGGATTCTTGCCAGAGCACCCTTGTTGATCACCACATCGTTCAAGACGAGGAAGCTGCCTATATTCTGTCCCCCCCTGACCACCCGGGTTTCCAGCATGAGCCGGCTTTCCTCATCAAGTTGGCCTTTGAGCATCATCTCAACTACCGGATAAAGCCTTTTTAAGGGCACCTCGGTGAGAAATCCCAGCCCTCCAAGATTCACTCCCAAGATGGGCATCCCGAATTTTCCCACCTTTCGGGCGGCTCCAAGAAGGGTACCGTCTCCCCCAAGGACGACCACCCATCCCACATTTGAGGGAATTTTCGATACCCGTTCATGGTATTGTGTTGCGGAACGAGAACCTTCGTTTTGCTCCGCGTTCATGGAATCCATGAAGACTTCGTAATTTCTTGCCTCAAGCCACTCTTTGAGCTTGTGGGCCTCGATTCTTGCAGGCTCATGGTTGTGTTTGAAAAAAATGCCGACAGTACGAGCTTTCATAATGGTCTTTTCCGGGTTTTTAACATCAATGAAGTTCACTTTTGATTGCAGAAAAAACGAATGAAAAACGGGTCCTTATTTGCAAAGGACGGTTTTTTCAACGACCCGCCACTCATGAAGAGAATCTTTACTGGTATCTACCTGGAAAAAATGAATCTCAAGCCCTGGATAATCCCTTACGATTTCCTTGAGATCCACTTTCTCATACCGCCTTTTATTATTGTGATAGGCTTCTTCACTTATTGCATTCGATTCGTAATGGCCCTTGCTTCTCTGCCGAATCCTTCTGAGACAAACCTCATCAGGACAAAGGATCTCCTGAATAAAAAAATTTTTTCCGTATTTCGCAGCGATCTCAGCCGCCCTTTTCCTGAGCGCTTGGGAGACGAAAGTGGCGTCTAGGATAACATCCTCCCCTTTGGCACACAATTGATCGGTCAGCCTGAACATCTCATCATATACCTGATACCTCTTGCCCATGTCCGAGGCCACCCTTTCGTCAAATACGTCTTCATTTCTCAAGATCTCCAGCCGGAGAAGATCCGACCTCAAGATTCTAAACCCCGTGATCCTTGCGACCTGTTCGCTCGTTTTCGTCTTCCCCGAGGCGGGCAACCCGCAAGTAATATACAAGACATTTGAAGTTAATTCATTTTGAATAAAGTGTAAGAAGGGCTCATTCATTTCCAAAATACGTCCCCACTAGGAAAAAATCAGGCACCGCTTTCCTCCGGCTCGATGGAACAACCCGGATTCGGGAGCGGCCGCAGAGCCTTTATAAAGATAAAAACAGGTTAGTCGACATAAGATCGAGCCAATTCAAAGTACCGTGAGGCCTCGCGGATCGCCCTGGTCTTCTCCCCTTCGGGGATATTCGGATCATCGAGCCTGAAACTGTTCACCTTTCCGCGTACATAGGCCCGATATACCTTGTAGAAGGTGAGCAATTCCATCATTTCGGAATCTCCCGTCTCCTCTGCATACAGGGACCACAGGCGGTCCGCGACCTCCTTGCCACCGTGGAATTCAAGATCCATCAGCAGAAAGGCAATGTCGGCGATTGTGTCACTATAGCGGAAACGGTCATTGAACTCGATGCAGTCGATTACGGACACCTTGTCGGTGAGACATACGTGTTCCATGTGTAGATCCCCGTGGCAATCCCTTATTTTTTGCATGGAGATTCTTTCACGGAATAGAGATTCTTTGTTCTTTAAAAAGAGGTCCGTCCATCTACTTAGATGCCTGTAATCCTTTTCTTTTATTGTGATATCAATGTATTTTTCAGTCTGCTCGAAGTTTTCCTCTGTATTGATCCGAAAGGCATCCGGCTCTCCAAAATGATCGATCTCCGGGGATCGCTCAGCGTTCAGGTGAAAGGTCGACAATTTCAAGGAGATCTTTCTCAAGTGTTCTTCCGTCAATTCACCTCTTTGAAAGAGGGATTTCATGAGACGATCCTGGGGAATCCTCCGCATCTTTACGGCGTAATCCACGATCTCACCGCCCGTGTGGTTCATACCGATCCTGTGCACCTTCCCGTCAAAGATGACGGGCAGAACGCCGAGATAGATATCTTCGGCCAATCGACTGTTCAACTTGACTTCCTGGTGGCAGTAAAATTTTCTCTTCTCAAGATCCGTGAAGTCCAAGAATCCGAAATCAACGGGCTTTTTGATTTTGTAAACGAAATTATCCGCAACCAGTACCATTGAGATATGGGTCTGAATCAACCGGACTTCCTTCGTAATATCGGGCAGTGAAGAGGGTTCCAGCAGGTCTTTGATCATGTTCGCCATTTCTTTGGATATCTCCTTTTCCAGATTCCAGGTTCCCGGGGAAGCAAAGGCTCAGCATGTGGGTGCGAAAATCCCTGGGAGCGTACCTCCCCCTGAAACAGTCAGCTGGTTTCCATCCATAAATGGCCTTTTTGCACAATCTCTGCGTCAATCTGCGGGATTCCTTGTTCCCGCCTCTCTTGTAGGGCGGGACGCGTAATCCCTTAATTTGTCCGCGCGAAGCGACGACTCCCCACCCTTTGGGTGGGTCCCCGGTTTCCTTGATCTTGCACAAAAATTCTCATTTCTGGATTGGAAACTCGCCAGTGCCTAAAATTTATTTTATGGATGGGCACCAGCTAATGTTGTTTCCTCATCCCAAAGAGGCAGGCTCCTCTCAATTCAACGAAATCGGCCCTTCCTATTATCCTTTCGGTCGTTTGTCAAGGAAGATCCCCCTTGCGGCAAAATGATACTATTTGCCATCAAGAAATTATACGCGAAAATTTGGAGCCCCTCTTAAAAACAGCTGCCGGGAACAGCATTTCAATTTTAGATATTTTATGATAACAAATTTTCATTATTCGGTCTCAAGAGGCTCGTTAAACACATCCTTGGAACGATTGAACGTTTCATCATCCGGAGGGAGGATCCTTCCCATGCAGCGGGAAATTGTGGCGGCAACCGAATACCTTTCTTCACGTCTTTCCGTGAGTCCCCGGATCGGCATGATTACCGGTACGGGATTAGGTGACCTTACCGGGAAAATTTCTGTTGAAAACAGGATCCCTTACGAGGAGATTCCCCACTTCCCTGTTTCCACGATTCCAGGACACAAGGGAAATCTGGTCGCGGGGACCCTCCTGGGAAAAAGGATACTGGCTATGGAGGGACGCTTTCATCTTTATGAAGGCTATTCCCCCCAACAGATCACCTTTCCCATAAGGGTGATGTCGAAGCTCGGTGTCGATACCCTTCTCATATCCAGTGCAGCCGGCGGATTGAATCCACGATTTCGGCCGGGAGACATCATGGTCGTAACGGATCACATCAACCTGACGGGGCAAAATCCCCTGGTTGGACCAAATCTTGAGGAATTCGGCCCCCGTTTTCCTGATATGTCCTGTGTCTATCCTGAAGAGTACCTCGCCCTGGCAAGGGAAAAGGCCCTCGAATTGGGAATACTGCTGTGGGAAGGGGTCTATGTCGCCATCACCGGTCCGAGCCTGGAAACCCCAGCGGAAACGCGTTTTCTCAGGATGATCGGGGCGGACGCGGTCGGTATGTCTACGGTTCCGGAGGTGATTGTAGCCGTTCATTGCGGAATGAAGGTTATGGCCATTGTAGCTATTACAAACCTCAATCTGCCTGATTGTATGGAAAGCACCTCCATCGAGGAAGTCATTTCCAATGCAAAAAAGGCGGGAGGAAAATTGGCGGACCTGTGGGCGACCATTATTGAAGAATTGCCCGAAAAAAACCCCTGAAAATCGCTTGACATTGAAACCAAAACATCCACGACCGTAAAAGGAGAGGTGTCCCATGACGCAATATGATCTCATCGTCAAAGGCGGGACCATCATCACCCTGGATAATGATCTCTCGATCCTTGAAAACGGCATCGTTGCCGTTAACGGAGACAGGATCGAAGCTCTCCTGCCCCACCCTGAGGAGGGGCGCATACAGGCAAAAGAAGTAATCGACGCAAGAGGAGGACTGGTACTTCCCGGGTTGATCAATGCCCATACCCATGCCGCCATGTCCCTTTTTCGAGGACTCGCCGACGATCTTCCCTTAATGGATTGGTTGAATTATTACATCTTTCCCGCTGAAAAAAATATGGATTCGGATTTTGTATACATCGGGAGCCTTCTCGCCTGTGCCGAGATGATCCTTTCCGGTACCACGACATTTTGCGATATGTACCTCTTTGAAAACTCCGTTGCTCAAGCGGCAGGCCGGGCGGGCATGCGAGCACTCGTTGGGGAGGTCCTTTACGATTTCGATTCTCCGAACTATGGTTCGATCGAGAATGGATTCTCATACACCGAAGGGTTGATTTTAAAATGGGCCGATGATCCCCTGGTCTCTGTAGCTGTAATGCCCCATTCCACTTTCACTTGCAGCCCCGACCTCCTTGTCAAAGCCAATGAACTGGCATTGAAGCATCATGTCCCCTTGGTCATTCACCTGGCAGAAACGCAGGCTGAAGTTCGGGAAGTGGTTGAACGTTATGGGAAAAGACCGGCCGAACATTTAAAGGACCTGGGAATCCTTGGTCCCCATTGTCTTGCGGCTCACTGCATTCACCTGAATGAAAATGAAATCGATCTCCTGGCTGACAAAGATGTGAAAATCGCCCACAATCCCGAGAGCAACATGAAGCTCGCTTCCGGCGTAGCGCCCATCCCGGAAATGATCGACCGCAACTTGGCAGTGGGACTGGGGACTGATGGATGTGCATCCAACAATAACCTGGACATGTTCGGGGAAATGGATACGGCCGCCAAACTTCACAAGATCGTTATGATGGACACCACCGCGGCGGATGCCATCACTGTCTTGAAAATGGCTACCATTAATGGGGCGAGGGCCCTGGGGATGGAACATCTCATCGGCACTCTGGAACCCGGCAAAAAGGCAGATATTATCGTGGTGGATACCCGAAGCCCCCACCTGACTCCGCTTTACAATCCTTACTCTCAACTTGTTTACGCGGCGATGGGAAGCGACGTTACAACCAGCATCATTGACGGCAAGGTGGTGATGAAGGATAAGAAACTCCGTACCCTGGATCCGGAAGAGATCATGGAAAAGGCCAGGGAAAAGTCCTTTCAGGTGAAAAAGTGGATTTCCATGGGCGGGAAACAACAGGATTAAACGAATAAGGGCCTAGATCTCTATCTCCATCCCCTCCCTTGCGAAGAAGACATTCACCTCCCCTGCATAATCGGGGTTGCAGTATTTCCTGGCAAGCTCATCGATCTGCCTGTCCGTACGAAGGGGTTCATGGTGAAACAGGGCCAGCCTCTTGACCTTTGCCCGTTTGGCCGCTGCTATGGCGTGCTCAAAAGAGGTATGCCCCCAACCCACCTTCGAGGCCCTATATTCTTCCTCCGTGTATTGGGTATCGTGAATGAGCAAATCGGCGCCGGCAAAGAATCTCTCGATCCTGCGGTTCTCCTCAGCGGCCACTTCCTCACCTTCCATCGCCATGGTTTCGTCATAGGATGGATCATCGGGATCAGTACAAAAGACATTTCGAAAGGGTTCAGTATCGCATGCTGTGCACACAATTTTGCCATTAAATTCAAAACGATAACCCAAACATAAAATGGGATGGTTTAAATATTTTGTTGTTACCTTGATCCCGTCTCCCAGGTCGATGGTTTCTTCTTTCAGGTCGATATAAGAGATCTCGGCGGCGAGTTCGGCTTGCCGGACGGGAAAATATCGGTAGGATAACTGCCCGCCGACCACCTCCTCAAGGGTTTCATCCTCATAGGTTACAGGTCCGTAAATTTTGAGCCTTGTGTCCGGAATGTAAATCGGGGTAAAAAAGGGGAAACCCATGATGTGATCCCAGTGGGTATGGGTGAGGAAGATTTCGGTTTGGATGGATCCTTTGCTTGAAAGATCGTGGCTGAGGAGTTGATTCCCCAATTCCCTGATACCCGAGCCCGCATCGATAATGAGAAGCCGGTCCGTATCCTTGATTCTGATTTCAATACAGGGCGTATTCCCCCCGTACTTTACGGTTTGAGGCCCCGGGCATGGAATGGATCCCCTGACTCCCCAGAATTTGATCTTCATCTTTTCAACCCTTCCCTGACACTTGGAGGAATATCTTTGCCTTATCCACCTCCTCTGAAACCGTTTCCTTGAGTTCCAGGAGGAGATCCAATGACAAGTTCACCTTGTCAAGAAGGTCCAATATTGTTTGATTTTCGGAAACAAAACGGTCATCATCACCTTTCTGGATTGCATGGGAATAGGTATTTGAAAGGGCGATGGTGGAAAGCAACCTGAAGGTCTCCTCCCCTGCCTGGTGGGGATGGTGATGGAGTGATAAGGAGTCGGTTACCATGGGACTCAGTTTCCATTTTTCTGCGATCAATCTCCCGACGATACAATGGTTGATACCAAACACACTGCTCTCAAATCGATAGAGGGAGCCTTGATCTTCTTCAGCCATTTTCATCGCCTGCAGGTATTCATCCGGAAACCGATTATTCAATGGAATTTTTCCTAAATCATGGAGCAATCCGGCCACAAAATACTCTTCACGTTCGGAAACAGGAACCCTTTGAGCTGCGGCCAAACGTTTCGCTGTAACGCCTACGGTCAGGCAGTGGGTCCAAAATTGTTCCATCGAGAGGGCCTGAAATGAATTCTTTTTCCCGATGCTTTGAAGCACCGCTGTACTCAAGGCTAGATTTTTTACGGTATTCAGGCCCAGCATGATGATGGCCCGCGTAAGAGAACTGACTTGGTTGGGAAGGGAATAATAGGCCGAATTGACGAGTTTGAGAACCTGACCTGTCAGTACCGGATCAAGGGAAATCACCCTGTTCAAATCGTTGGGAGAGGTATCAGGCCTGTTGCAAATTTCCAAGACCTTGGTTACGGTCGTAGAAAGGCTCGGCATCTTGGCGATATCGTTCTGGATGGTCCTCAAGCGCCCTTCGGGCGTTTTCAGTGTATCTGTCATCATGTCGAGCATCATGATCCCACCCCGGTGGAGGGATATTCATCGGAAATCTGCAGGTATAATGGAAGAACACCGAGAAATTACATGCAAAGATCATACCTTAAGAGGTTTCGAGGGTCAAGAGCAGTTCGAATTTCCCTCCCCTAGTCCCTGAGGAAACACCAACCGCTCTCTCCGATTATGCGGGCATTTTCAATCCACAAATTCTTATGAGGGGCCAGGAAACTGCTGAGATATATCTTACTAGTGGGGATGAATTCGAGAAATGAATGAAATCAACCCTTCCTTTGTGGCCCTTGGAAACAGGCTGAAGGGGGTTCCGGAGGTCATAACCCTGGGGCTCAAACCGAACTTTCACGATTATTCATCCCGGGAAAGGAGCCTGATCTTCCGATCTCCACTTATACTCTATCCAACGTTAAATTATGCCCAGTTTTTCAGCACGATTGGTAAAAGAATCTTCCCGAGCCTCGAGAACCACCTTTACGCGGACGAAAAGATCAAACAGACGACGCTGTTTTACATGTTGGGACTCCCCCACCCACGAACCCGCATATATTACGGGAGTCAATGCCGGGAGATCTTGAAGGATTTTTCCCCACCCTTTATTGCAAAACTTCCCAGAGCCTCTTCGCGGGGAATGGGCGTATTTTTCATTGAAGGGATAAAAGACCTGGAGGCCTATTTGGATCGTACAAGGGTCGCCTACATCCAGGAATATATCCCCCATGAGCGGGATCTCAGGGTGATTCTGATCAACGGCGACCCGGTTCTGGCTTACTGGCGATACAGCCCGTCCGGGGGGTTCAAGACCAACGTGAGCCAAGGGGGGAGGATCAGTTTTGAGAGCGTGCCGGATCAGGCCTTGGAACTGGCCCGCAAGGCCGCTCAATTGTGTAACTTCGATGACGTGGGTCTGGACTTGATCCTACATGAGAATAGGTGGTATCTCATTGAGGCCAACATGAAGTACGGGCTTAAAGGGGCGGAAAAAAAAGGCATGAAGATTCGTGACATCATAAGGAAGAAACTTCTTTCAGGGGAGATCGGGGGATCGGTTTCCCATAATCGGTAGAATGAACGTGTTGTCCAAACGCCGGCATCAAAGTTCAATGAAGAAAGGCATCTTTCGGGTTATTCTCGTAATCGTATTATTTGGATTTCTCGGCGGTGCTCTTTTCCTGGGTCTCCTCTATCACACGGTTTCCAGGGAGGCGACCCAGCGGATTCAAAGAGGACTAATCGACAAGATAATCTTTTCCGAAAGCCCGGTCTATTATGATGACGAAAAAAGCATAATTGGCGTATTTTTCGAGAAAACCCATAGAAAATATATTCATTACAAGGATATTCCCCCCTATTTCATCAAGGCCTTGGTGGCTGCTGAGGACAAGAATTTTTTTCATCATCCCGGATTTGATATCAAGGCCATCGCCCGGGCGATGATCGCTAATATTCGTGCCGGAAGAGTGGTTCAGGGCGGAAGCACCCTTACCCAGCAGACGGCGAAAAACGTCTTCAGAAGAGAACGCAGATCCTTCAAGGCTAAATTGAAGGAACTCATGCAGGCCCTTCTCCTTGAAAGAAAATACACCAAGGAAGAAATCCTTGAAATGTACATAAATCAATTCTTCGTAACCGGGTACGGTTGTGGGCTGGAAATCGCTGCGCAATACTTTTTCAACAAGGAGGCCAAGGACCTTGATCTAGTGGAATGTGCTTTCATTGCAGGTTCCGTGAAAAGTCCCAATGCTTACAATCCCTTTACCAAAAAGACAGAGGCCCAAAAAAGCGAGGCCATGGAACGGGCCAAGAGGCGGAAGGATTACGTGCTCGGCCAAATGCTTGCCCTGAATTTCATTACCAAAGAACAGTACAGGGAGGCCGTGAGAAAAGAAGTACCCTTCCGGGAGGGGAAAGTGACTTATCGCTTGAACGTCATTCTCGACTATGTGCGGGAACAGCTTGAGTCCGATTATTTCCGGTCGATACTGGAAGAACAGGGGATTGAAAATATTGCCACATCAGGAATCAAGATCTACACTTCCATAAACAAGGAGATCCAGGAAGGCGCTTTAAAAAGCCTGAGATACCATCTCCCCCTGATGGAAACCCGTATTTCGGGATATCCGAGAGCCGAACTGCAACGAAGGTACGAAGAAAAATACATGGGGATTTCCCTTAGAAGACGGAAAGCGGGGATTCCTTTTCTGTGCCGAATTTCCCATGTCCAAAGGGAGGAGAAAAATCCATATCTTCTGGTAGCGTGGGACAAGGGTGGAGGAATCATAGATTTTGAAGGGTTCAGGGATATAGCAACGGCATGGATCAAAAGTGTGCGTGGCAACTGGGCGAGGCTGAAGGGGCGTGATATTAAATTGTTTCTGAGGAATTTCAAGGTCGGGGATCTCGTCGCGGTGAAGCTTATCGAAGATCCGGAGAACAATGGAGCAAGGTCTTTGAGGTTAACGACGATCCCTGAACTGGAAGGCGGTGTTATCGTCATCAGGAACGGGATGGTAAAGGCCATGGTCGGCGGATACTTTGATCGCTTCTTCAATCGCGCTGTAGATGCCAAGAGACAACTGGGTTCGATTTTCAAGCCGATCGTGTATGCGGCCGCCTTGCAGCTCAAATGGAATACCCTGGATCCCCTCAGCAATGGGCGGGAGCTTTACAAGTACCAGACCACCTACTATGTCCCAAAACCCGATCACCCACCGGAGTCTGACCAAGTCTCCCTGGCCTGGGCTGGAGTGAAGTCGGAAAACCTCGCTACCGTCTGGCTTCTTTATCACCTGACAGATCGCTTGACGATGGAGGAATTTTCAAAAGTGGTCGATTCCCTTGGTCTTTCCAGGGGAAAGCGGGAATCCTACGACGCCTATGTGAGAAGAATCAGAGACATTTACGGCGTCCTGGTCGATAATAACAGCCTCATGGAGGCCGCTTTCGAAGAGGCCAAGAGGGAAATCGTTTCCGATCTCATTTTCGAGGGTCAGGAGGCCGTCCTGCCTCATCTCGCCAAGATGCATTTCGACATCAATCCGGTGAAGCTGGATATCCGGGATCCTGTCGAATTTGGTATTTATCGTCACAGCTTCAAACGGCTGCGACGCTTGAATTCTGAAATGCGAAAGGATTATACGGAGTTAAAGATTCTGCTGGAGGCCCGTGGACCGGGTCAACCGGGAAATCTCTCGGAAATCATGAGACATTTTTTTCTTTCCGAAAAAGGGGGCCGAATCGTATATGTTGAGAATCCGGAATCGGCTTCAAACCTTCATCTTCAACCGATGGAACTCGCACAGCTTCAGGAAAAAATCAGCGATTCCTCGGAAGGCTCCATATGGTTGGACGATGTGATCACGGTCCGGGCCCTCCAACTGATCGTGTCCCGAATGAGGGAAAACTACAAGAACTTCCTGTCCTACAAGCGTTATGACAAGGAAGTGTTATACAAGGTGAGGGATTTCAGGACCCTGGTGAATCTTACCTATGTATCCAGGATGGGGAGGGAACTGGGGATCTGCACACGTTTGGATCCGGTCCTTTCCTTTCCCTTGGGAGCGAATGCCATCAGTATTGCGGATGCCGCCCTGGCCTATTCGACCTTGATGACGGGACAAGTCTTCTCCTTACCGGGTGAGACGAAGCAGTGCAGCATGATTCCCATCATCACCAGGATTGAAGACAGGCGGGGAGTGGTCATCTGGGAATACCATCCCAGAGTAAGGAAGATCCTGTCAGAGCGCGTGTCCAAATCCATATCCGAAATCCTTCGGTTGGTTGTCGACCGGGGAACCGGAAAAGGCGCCAGGGATGTCGTTCGCGTGAATGTCGATATAGGGGATGAGAAGGTGAGTGTCCCCCTGCCCCTTTTTGGAAAAACCGGAACCGCCAACAGGTTCACCAATTCCAGCTTTGTGGGGTTCGTTCCGGGTCCGGACATCCGCACCGGCCTGCTCAACATCAAAGAGGGTTATGTGGTTGCAAGTTATGTCGGATTCGATGACAACCGACCCATGAAAGGAAAGAGAATATCGATATACGGATCTTCAGGCGCTCTTCCCATTTGGACGGATACTGTCGATACCATCGTAAACAGCATCCCTTACAAGGCAAAACTCAAGGTGGCCGATCTTGTTTTCAGCGACAGCCGGATCCCTCCAGGCTGGCACGAATTCCTAGAAAAGGTTCCAGTATCCCCCCGGACCGGTTTACCCCTCCCGTCCGGCAGGACGGAAGAGCAGGAGTCCCCCGCTTTCATATTCGCAGATGTCGACCCTGGAAAAGATACTTGGAATTACCACAGGGATTTTGAGCCCCTCATAGGAGTCAATAGTGATGAACTGGATGAAGAGTAAATGGATCCTATTCCTGCTCGTGGCCGTTCCTGTTTTTTATGGATGCGCTCAGGAAACCGGAAGGGTGCCCCTGATCAAGAAAGAACCCGCTGGGATGTTCAGACCCTTGATTAAGCGGGAAGTCATTGAACGGCAGATCAAAACGCTTACCCAAATCCTTGAAAAATATCCGGTCTCCGAGCGCAGCAGGAAGATCTGTTCCGAGCTACTAGTGGCTTACCAATCCATGCTTGCCGATTCCTCGGGGGAATCAGGCAGGCAGTCCTATGAGGATGCCGCACGAAAGGCCTTTGTTCTATTGAATGATCTGACAGAGACCCTGCTTGAAGAATCTTGCAGAAAGGTCCGGAGTATGCCCGAGCTTATCAGGCGATATTCCCAAAGAAAAAAGGAGATTTTCGACGCCTTTATGGATGGAGACTATCAGGCCGTTATAGACCGATCCATTGAAATGCAAGTGGAGTTCGGAGATGATGCCTTGACTCCAGAGACCGGGCTTGCCCTTGCGGCCTCGCTTGCTAAAAAAGGAATGCTGGAGGAGGCCGTTCGGGTGGGGAAAAGGGTCCTAAGCGAGCTGAGAGAGAAACCGGATCGAGTCGAACTGGGGGCTTGGCTGGTTGAATGGCAGTTGGGGATGGGAAACCGAAGCTCAGCTATGGCTGCCTATGAAAGACTCCTTGACGACATGGAAGGGAGGAGGATGGTATTCAAAAAGGCCCAGCAGGCCCTTCTCAATGTCGCGAGGGAGGAAGAAAAGAGTCGGATAAAAGAGACATCAAACAATATAACTGATAAGCAGAGCCCTGATGCAGGTGCCCTGAAACAACTGCTCCGGGATGTGGACACCCTTATCGCCAGGCAGGAGTTTCAAAGGGCCAAAATTCTCCTGATCAGGGAAAAACTCAGGATCGAAGAAGGAGACCCCCAAAGGCATATTATTGACGAGGTATTCAAGCGGGTGGAGGCCGCGGAAAAGGACCTTTCCGGCCGTACTTCTTCCCCGGGCCGGGATAAGGAGGGTGAGGGGAACGGTCTCAAAATGGCA
The DNA here is from genome assembly GCA_019310525.1 of Deltaproteobacteria bacterium. Lineage (NCBI taxonomy): Bacteria > Pseudomonadati > Myxococcota > Myxococcia > Deltaproteobacteria bacterium. The sequence continues at coordinate 81,324 of JAFDEE010000019.1, forward strand.
AGGACCCTGATCGGGGAAGAAAAATATAAGGAGGCCCTTGAGTGGCTCAAGACCCTGGACCCTTCAGAACAGCAAGACAATCCGGAATATTCAAGGCTGAAGGAACAGGCATGGGAGGGAATCATTCTACGTGAAAGGGAGAATGCCGCGAGGCTTTTTTTGCTGGCTCGAAATACGTCAGAACCCTCAAAGAAGAGGGAGTTGCTCTTAAAGTCCCGAAAGATCCTGAATGATTTGGTGGAAAGGTACCCATTGAGCCCCTCGATCAAGAAAATCAGAATGAATATTCAAACCGTCGATGGGGAACTGGAAAAGCTCGGCGTAAAACCGGAGTAAGCCGTCTTGAAACATGCCCCACAAATCCGGGTTGTAGGCCTGGGTCAAGCCTGCGTAGATTATCTGGGAAGGGTCAATAAGTTTCCGGCCGAGGACGAGAAGGTCGAACTGGAAGAACTCGTCATGCAGTGTGGAGGCCCGGCCTCCACGGCATTGGTTGTATTGGCCCGGCTAGGCGTCAAGGTCGCCTTCATCGGGGTTGTTTCCGACGATCCCTTTGGCGTGAAAATACAAAAAGAACTGGAACTTGAGGGAATCGATTCCACTTACCTCAAGACCGTTCCTGGTTTCTCCTCCCAGTTCGCCTTCATAGCCGTGACCAGGGATAACGGGCACAGGACCATCTTCTGGCATCGTGGAACGGTGCCATCCCTTAATGCGGATGACGTCAATCTTTCTCCCTTTTCCGCTGCAGAGATCCTTCATCTCGATGGCTTAATGATCGAAGCATCCATAGAGGCGGCCCGACAGGCCCGAAGGATGGGAATGCGGATCGTCCTGGATGCGGGAACGATGAGGGAAGGTTCTCTTGAACTTGTATCCATGGTCGATGTCCTGATCGCTTCGGAAAGGTTCGCAGAACCCATTGTGGGAAAACAAAGCCCCCCGGAGCAAACCCTAGCCGCCCTCCGTCGGCTGGGCCCGAGGCAGGTCGTCCTTACCCTGGGAGAAAAGGGAAGCATGGCGCTTGACCATGGTATGATCTTGTTCCAGAGAGCGTTTCCCGTGGAGGCCGTGGACACTACCGGCGCCGGGGATGTCTATCATGGAGGATATATCTACGGTCTTCTCAAGGGCTGGCACATGGCCGATTGTATGCGCTTCGCATCGGCGGCATCCGCCCTCAAATGCAGGATGATCGGTGCTCGAAAAGGGATTCCAGGATATGCCCAGCTACAGGAATTTCTAGAAATACACAAGGATATCAAAACGTTGCGTTTGTCTTTCTCCCCTCCTGACCCATGTAGTGATTGTGGCTGATCAAAACATTCGACTCCCCTTTACTTTTGAATCAAAGGAATTATTTTATGAATAAAGAAAAAACCTTTAAAGTTTTGGAGGGGACCGACCGATAAGATAGTCGAAGAGAGTGGAAAGAGGTCGTAAGAACTTTGAGATATGAGTGACATCCCGAGACTTCAACACTATAGATAAAACCATGTGACGGCATTAAGCCTCCGAAGGTTATGCTAGAAAAAAGGGAGTGGCGGATGTTACTCAAATAAGGCTTCTCGGGTGTGCGTGCATCTTTTCCACGGGCATCTTCAATAAAAAAACGTTTATGCAAAAGATGGCCACCGAGGAAAACAACGGCACTTAGGGAAGCCGATAAAAGTGATAAAGGCCCTGTTGATAAGGTAACTTTCAACGTCACTGGATAATTGTAAGCTTCTTGTTAACCAGGTCATTTATCCAATAAAGCGAACTTTTCAAATTAAGACCCGCGGATCCGCTAAGGACCGCGGGTCTTTTCGAATTGTGTATCCTATCCAAGCAGGAGATGATATGTCCCCTCCTCCGCTTACGTTCGCTCCGTTGTCCATGGCTTGGCGCACAGTCCCTGTCGGGAATCCCCGGGTTCAAATTCCCAACTGAAACATCCCGTTCTCATAGATGACGACTTGCTCGCCATCGGCAAGATATGCAGTGACCCTTTTTTTCTCCGTGTTTACAAGATCCCAGTGGAGGGCCGAATCATTAAAACCTAGGGCTTCTTTTTTTTCTTTTGTCAGGGCGTCGGGATTTCCACTGAACGTATCAGAATAGGAGGCTCCAAGGGCAAGGTGGCAATTGCCTTGGCGACCGCCGAAGTTTTCATCAAAGAGTGTATTGGCCATGAAACGGTTGATTCTCGAAAAACGCCTGTCCGTCAATGAAAATTCCCCAACCCGCCTGGCTCCTTTGTCGATTGCGAGTTGGGCGAGGATGAAATTTCGGCCCTTCCGTGCTTCCACCTTTACCACCTCACCCTTTTTAAATGTCAACCTGACTCCTTCCACATAGTTGCCGCTTCGGAAAGAAGGCTGATCTGCGTAATAGATCCCTTCAGTTCCCCTCCAATCCGGAGAAAGGAAAATTTCAAAGCTTGGAATATTATGCCCGGAAATTCCCACCCACTTTCGATCCTTACCGGGGGCGATTTTCAGATCCATGCTTTCGGACTCGACATGGAGATAATCGATATTCATCTTGGATAATTTTTGTTTGATTTTATTAGCTTTTTTGAATATTTCTCTCCACTCCGCAACAGGGTCTGATCGGTCCAGATAACATGCGCGTATCACCTGTTGGTCGTACTGTTTCAAGGAGAGCCCCGATTGTTTGGCAAGCTCCTCCGTGGGGACGATACAAAGGGTCCAACCGAAATGCCCTTCCTCCTCCCGTTTGTCCAGAATATCCCTTAAAGGTTTCCTGGCTATGGTCGCCCTCCCGATCTTCTTGGGATCGATATCACGAAGATGGGTCAAAGATTCGGGTGCGTAGAGATATATGCTCCCGTGAAGATTTGAATACAGTTCCTTTTCTCCCGGTGTCTGGAATACCAGTTGACTTGTGTTGGCGATCTGGAAAAAAGAGTGCTCCATGGTCGGAGTAAGTCCTGCTCTCAGGACCGGATGCATCCCTCTTTGCATGATCTTTTCAAGAAGGATTTCTGCAAGCCTGGTAGCCGGACGATCATACCGGATCAGCACAATGTCTCCCTTTTTGTACCTCCCCTTCCTGGCGGATGTCAGACCCCACATGAGGACCTCCGAGTATTTCTCCAATCGGTAATCGGTAAGCATAGTGATCTCTCCTTTCTATCTTTCCTCTCCCCTTTCCTTGACTATCCACAGAGCCTCGTCGAATCGGTGATAGAATCTTCGCAAACAATACAGAGGCCTATCCCCGGTGCAAGAAATGATCGCAACATGCCCGGCGATTCTATTTCAATTCAATGAGCATTTCAAATTATTCTGCAAGAAGGGAGAAAAGGGTGCACCATTTCGGGTTATTCTCAAGGTCACTCGGCCTGGATACAGGGACCAACCGCACTTCCCCCTTCCCGGGCTTGACAAGGCTTCGTTCCCCCTTAAGTTTGCCTAAAGTACGGAATGATAAAAGAGGAGAAGGAAAAAATATGCTGAGGAAACTGGTTGTGGGGCCTTATCAAACCAATTGTTATATACTTGGATGCGAAAAGACAAAACAAGGTGCCGTCATTGATCCTGGCGACGAGGTCTACCGCATTGTAAGAGAGATCACCAGAAATGCATTGCGGATCTCTTTCATCCTTTTCACCCATGGACATCCCGATCACACGGGAGGAGCGGCCGACTTGAAGAGAATCACCAAGGCCCCCCTCCTTATTCATCGCCTCGATGCACCGGGATTGGGGGTGCCCCCTGACGGATACCTCCAGGAAGGACAGCAGATTCAGGTGGGTCATTACAAACTACGTGTAATCCATACCCCTGGACACTCCCCCGGGGGAGTGTGCTTTCATGCGCCGGGAGCGGTTTTTACCGGGGATGCCCTTTTTGCGGGTTCGGTGGGAAGGACGGATTTCCCCGGCGGTAACCATACACTCCTGATTCAGGGAATCAGGAAAAAGATCTTTCCCCTCGGCGATTCATTGAGGGTATATCCCGGCCATGGACCAGCCAGTACTATCGGAACAGAACGCCGACGCAATCCTTTCTTTGCTGCTTCCATCTGAACCACCCCCACTCCCTGTTTTAATTTTTCTTGAAAGATCCGGCTCCTTATGCTTTCTTACTGGTCTATCATCACAGTTTGACCCCGCGCGTGCACGGGTGGGGAGCCGTCAGACCAGCCGCTGAAGAAGGTTACATCAGCGGTATCGAAAGGAGGATTCGGAAAAAATGCTCAAAATCGGGTTTGTTGGTTGGAGAGGTATGGTGGGGTCCGTTCTCATGGCAAGAATGAGAGAAGAGCAGGACTTCAAGGGCTTCGAACCCGTATTTTTCAGCACCTCAAACGTTGGGGGCCAAGGCCCTGACGTAGGCATGGAAATTCCACCCTTAAAAGACGCCTATGATATCGAACTATTGACTCAGTTGGATATTGTGGTCTCATGTCAGGGGGGAGATTATACCCAAAGGATCCATCCGGAACTGCGAAAAAACGGCTGGAAAGGTTATTGGATCGATTCGGCTTCAACGCTCCGGATGGTTGATGAAAGCATCATTGTGCTGGACCCGGTCAACAGGGCCGTGATTGATGCCGGACTCTCTTCCGGCGTTAAGATCTATGTGGGAGGGAATTGCACGGTCAGCCTCATGCTCATGGCCCTTTCAGGCCTTTTCTCCGAAAAAGTTGTGGAATGGATATCTTCCATGACCTACCAGGCGGCCTCGGGTGCAGGGGCCAAGCATATGAAGGAACTCGTCTCTCAGATGGCCTTTCTCGGTGATGCTGCAAAGGATCTTCTTGAAGACCCCGCCTCCACTGCCGTGGAAATAGATGCCTTGCTCACCCGTGAACTTAGAAGTTCCGCTTTTCCGGCGGAACACTTCGGGGTACCATTGGCCGCCAGTCTCATACCATGGATTGACCGGCCCATGGAAACGGGGCAAACCAGGGAAGAATGGAAAGGCTTTGCTGAAACAAATAAGATCTTGGGTACTGCATCCGATCCCATTCCGGTCGACGGGATATGCGTCAGGGTCGGGGCCATGCGCTGCCACAGCCAGGGATTCACGATCAAGCTCAAAAGAGATATTCCGCTTGCTGAACTGTCCGATATGGTTGAATCGGCCAATGAGTGGGTCCGCCTGGTACCCAACGATAAGGAATCTACAATCAGGGACCTGACGCCTGCCGCTGTCAGCGGAACCTTGAATATCGCGGTGGGAAGACTCCGGAAAATGAATATCGGGCCCGATTTTATCACGGCATTCACCTGTGGAGATCAGCTCTTGTGGGGGGCGGCGGAACCTATTCGCAGGATTCTCAACATTGTGATCGAACATCTTTCATCGTGAACATAATTCGTATCCCATCGCCGGAGAGGAAAATCGGTGGAGGAGTCATTGCCTGAAAGTCCACATAAAGGCCTTCTCACTTTCTTTCACCTCACGGCATTGACAGGATTTCGGAGGCAAATTAAAATTATCCTTGCGGAAGTGGAAAGCTCACTGGTGGGGCTCCCGGACTTCAAATCCGGTGTACCGGGCTAAAACCCCGGTAGGTGGGTTCGATTCCCATGCACTTCCGCCACAGCCAACTTGAATGACGACAGGAATGGGAGCGAGACCATTGAAAAACGTTCGATTTTGTCCAAACTCAAGGAAGACGAAAATTTTAACCGCCCCGCTTGGGATGCCAAGCGGGACAGGCATCCATACATTGAAGTATTTTGAGGACTAAAATTTGTCCGCGCGAAGCGACGACTCCCCACCCAACGGGTGGGTCCCCGGTTTGAGTCTGACGCAGTTTGTCACGCCGTAGCCATAGCGAAGGTGGAAGATTGGGCAAAAGGGGGCGTTTTTCAAAGGTTTCGGATCAGGGACCATTCACTGAGGAATAAAAAGGGCTTGGGCACTATTCCAGGCCCTTTTTTGAGATCGGGTTTCCCGGGTAACGGACCCCCTGAAAAGTGAGTGAAGAAAAATGGAAAAAGGCTTTATCTCCAAATTGTTTTTCATTGTCCTGATCGGCATGCTCATTCTGCTGTTTCGTCTATTCTGGACCTATCTCTCCGCAATCGTCCTGGCCTTACTCATCGCAAGCGCTTTTTATCCGATTTATTGGCGACTGCGCCGTTTGCTGAAATACAGGGAACAGACAGCCTCCCTTTTGATGACCCTGTTTATTCTCATCATCTTGGTAGTCCCTGTCGGGGGATTCGTGGGGACTCTGTCCAATGAGGCATTCGATTTTTATGTGCGAACGAGGAATTCTGTTTCATTAAAAAAAATCCAGGATGGTCTACTGGGGGATTCGCAGTGGGCCAGGAGGATCCGCAAAGTCGGCGAACTTTCCGGGATCCAATTTACACCGGAAACCATCCAGGGATTCGCCGCATCCCTTGGAAAAAATGTGGGCCTGTTCCTCTCCAGGCAGTTGAGTTATATCGCCTCAAATCTCATGAGCTTTCTCATTCATTTCTTTCTCATGATCCTTGTCATCTATTACATCTTCAAGGACGGCAATCGACTTAAGACCTATATCTCTGAACTCGTCCCCTTCCCTGCTGAACAACAGGAACTGGTGGTTAAAAAATTCCGCGAGATGGGCAGGGCGATAATCTTTGGAAACGGATTGTCCGGAATCATCCAGGGGGTTCTTGGGGGTTTCGGTTTTTTCCTGTTCTCCCTTGGATCCCCTTTCCTCTGGGGCACCCTGATCGGTATCATGGCCTTCCTGCCGGTCATCGGCGCCTCCATTATTTTTATCCCGGCCGCACTCATCCTGCTGGCCCAGGGAAAGGCGGGTACAGCCCTCGCCTACCTTATCTACAATGTGTTTTACAGTTCCATCATGGAATACCTCATTAAACCCAGGTTGATCGGAAAAGGAATGCAGATGAACCCCCTTCTGGTCTTCATCGGGATCCTGGGAGGACTGAAACTCTTCGGTATTCTTGGTATCATTTACGGCCCCTTGATCATGACGATTTTTCTTACACTGGCTGAGATCTACAAGCTCGAATACAAAAAGGACCTTTGCTGACCGAAACCGCCGGCCCGTCTTCTTCCTTGACTATTCCCTCAGCTTGCTTATAGTTTAGCTGGTTTCCATCCATAAATGGCCTTTTTGTGCAATCTTCCGCCTTCGGCACGGCTATGGCGTGACAAGCGTGTCAACCCGCCAGAGGCGGGTAAATCTGTGGGATTTCTTCTGACGGCATACCAAGTGTACGTCTCCACGCAAACCCTTGACTTTCTTGAAGTTGCACAAAAATTCTCATTTCTGGATTGGAAACCCGGGCCCGGTGATCCTAAAACGTATTTGTGATCAGGGACGAGCCAAATATAACATTTCGCAAGGAGAACAAAACATGAATCCTCGTAAGCTTATCAAAGGGAAAATGATTCTGATCGTGGATGACGAAGAGGATATCCTCCAACTCTTGATTGATCTTCTGGATGTGTGCAAGATCGACACCGCATCCACTTTCGAACAGGCCAAGGAATTACTGGAAAAAAATTACTATGATGTGGCCATACTGGATATTATGGGGGTCAGAGGGTATGACCTGCTGAAAATCGCAAACGAGAGAGGGATACCCGCCCTCATGCTCACCGCCCATGCCCTTTCCAAGGAAGATCTCAAAAAATCCGCAGAAGAGGGCGCATCCTTTTATGCGCCAAAGGACGAAATCAATAAAATCGATGTCTTTGTCGCGGATATCATCGAAGCCCGGGAAAAGAACAAAAATATCTGGGCCCGATGGTATGAAAGACTCGCAGGATTCTGCGACAGGAGATTCGGGGTCGATTGGAGAGAGCAGGATCGCGAGTTCTGGGATAACCTCATCAAGTATTAGAGAGTGTCCATCCATAAAGCAGGCAATTTTGTTCAAGGTCAAGGAAGGCGAAGATTTTAACCGCCCCGCTTTAGGATGCCAAGCGGCAGAGGCATCCATACATTGAAATATTTTGAGGATTAAAATCTGAGCCTGACCTGAGAGATTGGGGAAAAGGGCCATTTATGGATGGGCACTAGAGAGGATTTTTCCCAGGTTAACGTTCCACCCCCATTGCCTCTCTTTTTCACAATGGTACGAACAGTTCGATGCAAGGTATCCGAGGAGGGCATGAGATGAAGAAACGTGTCGGCATGACCATCACCGAACATATCCTGAAGGAGCAACGGGAAAACCCCGGGGCCACAGGGGACTTCACCCAACTCCTCAGTGAGCTGATCGTCGCCGCCAAAGTCATTTCCAGGGAAGTGAACAAGGCCGGGCTGACGGATATCCTAGGATCCACGGGGGAAGTCAACGTTCAGGAAGAACAGGTCCAAAAACTGGACGTGTTCGCCAATCGCGTGATCATCGAGCGAATGCGCCACGTGGGGCAACTCTGTTGCATGGGTTCGGAGGAACTGGCTGATCCCGTTGAGATTCCTCCCCAGTACCCGAAGGGCAATTATGTCCTTCTCTTCGATCCCCTCGACGGTTCCTCCAACATCGACGTCAATGTCAGTATCGGAACCATTTTCGGGATCTATAGAAGGGTCAGCCGGCCGGAAGAGGGCGACTACACCATGACCGATCTCCTTCAACCCGGGATCAGGCAGGTGGCGGCCGGGTACTTCATATACGGGTCGAGCACCATCATGGTCTATACAACGGGTAACGGCGTCCACGGGTTTACCCTCTATCCGAGTGTCGGGGAATTCCTCCTTTCCCATGAGAACATCCGAATTCCCGAGAAAGGCAAGATTTACAGTGTAAATGAGGGATATTACCAATACTGGGACGAAAAGACCAAGGCCGTGGTGGAATACTTCAAATCCAGGGACGAATCAACGGGTCGCCCCTATTCCGCCCGGTACGTGGGGAGTCTCGTGGCCGATTTCCACCGCAATCTCCTAAAGGGTGGGATATTCATGTACCCCGCAGACCGCAAAGATCCGAAAAAACCTTCCGGAAAGTTGCGTCTCATGGTGGAGGCCAATCCCCTAGCCATGGTCGTGAAACAGGCCGGTGGATATGCAAGCAACGGTTACGGTCCCATCCTGGAAATCGAACCCGAATCACTTCACCAGAGGGTTCCTCTATATATCGGAAGTAAAGAGGATGTGAAAATGGTGGAGAAGATCATGGCCGGCGGATAGGCGGTCACAGAGGAAAACAGGGATCTGTTGAGGGAAAAGGGGGGGCTCTATTTCAGGAGGGCCTCCCTTTCCTTTTGTCCTCAATCATATTTTCTGTCCTTGAGCATGTGTACGAATGTCTCAAGCCGAAGGGCCGTTCGGCTGTCTACAGGACCCGGCCGGTCACCCTCGAGTGTCAGGATGGGGACGGGCAGGCTTTCTCTTAAAAGGATATCGTAGATCTGCCGGTAGCAGAACGTTTGGGTGTAGTGAATCAGCCCGTCCAGGTTTCTTTCCGAAACCGCCTGAAGGATATCGTCGATTCTCCCTTGAATGCCGTACGGGTAGGTATAAGTCAAGTACTGCCCGCAAAGATCATGATCCTGGAAGGCCGGCATACTGAATTGCCTTTGGGTCTCGTTGAAGACCACACGGGCACCTAAAGACTCGATCCGTTCATAAAAAGAGTTGAAAATGGGAGGAACCCCCAGATAGCCGAGCCTGATTTCTTCTTTCATCGGCCGCCTATTCCCCGCATCCGTTAAGAGTGCATCCAGTTCCTTCTCGTAACGGTCCAAATCCGAATAAAAATCAGAACTGCTCACGAGGAAAAGGTGGTTTTCAAATCCCGTGATCACGTTTTTTTCATAGGTCAGCCTGTCGAGCTTCCGTAGCTTTTCCCTGATGGGCATCAATCGTAATCGGATCTTTTCAACCTCCTGCCACGTTGCAGAGAGATCCCGACGCAACCGGTTCATCTGATCCATGAGGGATGCCCTGTCGCGCCGCAGTGGATACTCGAAGTGGAGAACCTCTACACCCCTTCTCTCCAGTACTTCACCGAGAGCCACCGTATTGCTGCAATCCCCACCTGTAACCGCAATGACCCTTTTGATGTCATATTCCAGGACGGCGCCGTATATTCCCTTGATCCAGGAGCAGACACTGTGGCCGAAACCGTCGGATTCGGCCCGTGAAATGAGTTTTTCCGGGTGGGAGGAGGTGATGAAGATATTATTCAAATCAAGAGGTTTTAGACCCGCGGCCAAAACGATCTCCACGGGAATGGTCGAAGTAAGGCCGACAGTCGCTTCGGAATATTGGATATCATACATGGGATTCAGGCCTCAACAAAGTGGAACTTCAGACCGGGAAGCTCCAGGCATGTCAGCTTGTTTCCATAGACGGCCCCCGTATCCAGCCCGATCTTGCTGTCGGTGACAAGAGGTTCAGAAAACGGAGTATGGCCGAAAATCACCCTCTTGCCGAAATCGTAATCGGAATAAATAAATGGCTCCCGAATCCAGATGAGATCTTCCAGATCCTGTTTTTCTAAAGGGATTCCGGGTCGAAAACCGGCATGTACGACATAATGGTCTTCCAATTCGATCCAAGGCAGTAAGGCTTTTAGGAAAGAGACGTGGTCAGGGGGAATTTCGAGTTCTTGTTTCCCTTGAATAGAGGCCCGGCGATAACTCTCAAGGGTTGAATTTCCTCCATTTATGAGGAAGGCCGTGATATTCCCCCTCTCAAGATAATCCAGGAAGATATGTTCGTGGTTTCCCATGAGACATTGAACCTTTTCAGAGACAGCCTGAAGCCTTAATATAAAATCGATAACCCCTTTTGGATCTTCCCCCCTATCCACGTAATCCCCGAGAAAGATAAGCCGGTCCCTTTCAGGCTCCCAGGGAATTTTCTCGATCAATCTCTGAAGCATCCCGAGGCAACCATGGATATCTCCCACAATGAACGTTTTTCCTTTTCCCATCACAGGCCAAAAAACACACGAATGCGGTCTCTCGGATCCAATCGGTGGAGTCCCACCTTTTTTGCCGCGGCGACCGCCTCCTTGTATTCACCGGATGTCAATCGTCGGTTGATCCTTTCATCCCCGTGGGCCTCCCCGCAAGGTCTGTATTGATCCATGATATTGACATAAGTGTCACGGGAAATCTCATCTGCGATAAACCTCATGATCTCCCCGGTTCCCGCAACCCCCCCCGGCATGACTAGATGCCGCACAAGCAGGCCCTTAACGGCAATCCCCTCTTCATCCAAAACCAGATCCCCCACCTGTCGATGCATTTCTCGGAGGGCTTCTCTGGCAACAGCCGGGTAATCCGGTGCACGGCAATACCTCTCAGCCCATATCGAATCCCAAAACTTGAAGTCCGGCATGTAGATATCGAATATACCTTGGAGTAAAGCTAATGCCTCCACCGAATCGTAGCCGCTCGAATTATAAACGAGAGGGACCCGTAGCCCTTTTTCCACGGCCGCAGGCAAGGCTTCAAGGATTTGGGGAATGACGTGGGTAGGGGTCACGAAATTGATGTTGTGGCATCCTTTTCTTTGAAGCTCTATCATCAAATCAGCCATCTGTTGCGCTGTGATGTCGACACCTTCCCGGAGATGACTGATTTCAAAGTTCTGGCAGAAGACGCACAAGAGATTACAGGAACTCACGAAGATGGTCCCGGACCCGTATTTCCCGACTAGAGGCGCCTCCTCTCCAAAATGGGCGTTATAGCTTGCTACCCGCGCTTTTCGGCCGGTGTTGCAAATGCCCCTTTCTCCTTCCAGCCGGTTTACGCCGCAGCATCTCGGGCAAAGCCTGCAGGACTCCAACAACTCCAAGGCTGCCGTGACCCTTTCTTTGAGTTCTCCATGGCGATATGATTCAAGGTAGGACGGTTCCATGTCTTTACTGTTTCATCCTGTTCCAGGATCGGGAAGGGAGACGGCCAAATGGCCGCCTTCTCTCTATTCCCGGTTGGAGCCGAAGATTCTAAGTAGCAAAAGAAAGAGATTGATGAAATCCAGATATAATCGCAATGCTCCCAAAATTGCACCCTTCCTTGTAATCGACTCATCCAGGCCATCGGGTCGGGTCAGAGCCATGTTTTTGAGCATTTGGGTATCGTAAGCGCAAAGCCCTATGAATACGAAAACGCCGACATAAGTAATAAGGGCACCGAGGGCGGTATTTGCCATGAACAGGTTGACCAGGGAAGCGAGGATAATCCCAAACAGCCCCATGACGAGAAATCCGCCGAAGGACGTGAGATCCCTTTTCGTCGTCCATCCATAGATGCTGCAGGCAAGAAAAGTGCCCGAACAGATAAAGAAGGTATTTGTAATGGACTCATGGGCATAGACCCGGAAGATAAAGGAAAGTGTAACCCCGTTCAATGCAGAATAAAGAACAAAGAGCCCGGTAGCCGTCCCCGCGCGCAACCGGTGTATATATCCGCTTATAGAAAAGACCAGAGCCAGTTCGGCAATGATCAGGAGCAGGAATATACCCCGACTTTGAAAGACCAGTTGATACAGCGTACTACTTGATGAGACGTAATAGGCTACAAAGGCGGTTATACCCAGTCCCACACACATCCAGTTGTAGACGCTTCTGACGAATTCATTGACCCTTACCTCGACCCTGCTTTGCGGTGCAGCCACCGTTTGCATGGATTCAAACCTCCTCTCTCTTTTTTGTCTTCATCAATATCGATCAATTTATGGATAAATCTTGATTTTTCAATCCCCTCAAAATCGCTTCCGGAGTGATCCGCCCTGCCCGCACTATAATCGAGGCCCTGGTATCATTTTTAATGTCCCATTCTGGGAATGGGAGGACCTTGGGCCTTCGTGCGAAGACTTTAGTTGGATCTCTTTTTGAGTAGGGTTCAAGGATTCAAGGGGTCCAGGGTTCGAGTGAGAAATCGTGTTTTAATGAAAGATGATTTTCACTTGACCCCTTGAACCCTCGCCCCCTAGGCCCTTAAAGCTATCGGTTTCGGCCGATAGTTGGTGTCCATCCATAAATGGCCAATTTCCGCAATCTCTGCGTCAGGCTCAAATTTTAATCCTCGAAATACTTCAATGTATTCCTGCGGTTAAAATTTTCGCCTTCCTTGACCTTGCATTCGAGACAGGATTTGCGGGGTTCAAGCAGAGACCGGCATGGTCTATTCGCCTGGGTCACTCCGCCGTCCATGATTGGTTGAGGCCCCTTTTACATAAAATCAGCAGAAAATGATAGGATAATATGAGGGGATTTTTCAACCTTCTCACCCATCGTAGGCATTCAAAAAAGATCATGTTTTTCTTGCGGAAAAGACCGATAACATATTCCTTGCCGAGGTTCGACTCGAACCGGAAAAGGCTGTGGAGGTCCCGGGGTGAATCCGCGTCGCCGCGAATTCATGTTGCCATCCTCGCAGGGTTCTTTTACCATCTCGGGTTGGAACGCCCTGCCGGGTACAAAGGATACTTGATCGGGGATACCCCAATGAAAAAAGAAAAGCTGATCATTATAATGGTCGGACTCCCAGCCCGGGGCAAATCGACCGTGGCCACCAAACTCAAGGAAAGCCTGAGTAGTGATGCTCTCCGTGTCAGGATTTTCAACAACGGAGAACTGCGGCGAAAAATGATCCCTGAAAATACCTCCTATGCCCGCTTCTTCGACCCTGACAACAAGGAGGGGGTTTCGTTGAGAGAAAAGATCGGCCGTATCAATGTTCAAAGAGCCAGAACGTTTCTTCGGGGAAAAGGGAATATCGCCATTCTGGATGCCACCCATGTCAGCAGGGAACGGAGAAAACTGGTCCAGGCCCTTTTGGGGGGGTACCCTATCCTTTTCATCGAATGCATCAACGAAAACAAGGAGATCCTGGATGCCAGCATCCTGCGGAAAATCGACATGGCGGAATTCGGTCATCTCAGCCAACAGGAGGCCATTGAAAGCTTCAAGCAAAGGATCTCATACTATCAATCCATCTACGATCCCCTGGAAGACGAAACCAATTTTATCAAGTTGGATTCCCTCAACAACAAGATCCTCCAGGAGGAAATCAACGATGAAATCCCCTATCTGGAACAGATCCGGGATTTCCTGTTGACGGACATGGTGAAGAATCTCTTTCTCATCCGTCACGGAGAGACTTATTTCAATATCGAAGATCGGATAGGTGGCGACTCCAGCCTGAGTGCCGCGGGACGCGAACAGGCATGGGCCCTGGCCGAATATTTCAAGACCAAAAAGATTCCCCTGATATTCACGAGTACCAAAAAGAGAACGATTCAAACGGCGGAACCCATCCAGGCCCTTCAGGAGAGGTGTTCCATAATCCCCTTGGCGGAGTTCGATGAGATTGACAGCGGCATCTGTGAAAAAATGAGCTACGAAGAGATCAAAAGGGGTCTTCCTCACGTCTATGCCGCCAGAAAACAGGATAAATACAATTACGTTTATCCCGGCGGGGAAGGCTATGTCACCATGCAGGACAGGATCTACCGGGGGATCAAGAAGGCCCTTTATCTAAGCAATCCTGCAGATAACATAATGATAATCGGACACCGGGCCGTTAACAGGATGATCCTGTCTCATTTCCTTTATCGCCGAAAGGAGGATGTCCCTTATATCTATATTCCACAGGATCGGTTTTACTACATTTCTTCAACCCATGACAGAAAAGTATTTCAACTAAAAAAGTTCAAGTAGGCCTTTAATTTTCCTCCACACCTCATCCACTTGGATAAGATCCATGCACGGGTTATCCGGTCGGACACACTTCACTTGGCGACAGCCGCAACAAGGCGGGTTTTTGAAAATAACTTCTCCCACCGGGCTGTAAGGACGCCACATGTGGGGAAAAGTGGGCCCGAAAAGGGTGACACTCGGACAATCCACCGCGGATGCGATGTGTGCGGGCGCGGAATCATTTCCCACGAACAAGCGGCACCTTTTGAACAATGCGGCCATCTCGAGAAGCGTCAAACGTGTCGAGCTGAAGGCCGGAGAAAACCCCATGTGCCTCTCTACTTCCCTGACGATCCCTTCTTCGTCCGGTCCGCCGATAAGAAAAATCTTTACCCCGTAAGATTCTCTTAGACGTCTTGCGATTTCTGCAAAACGCTCCGGCCTCCATTGCCTCAACCTTCCTCGTGCCCCCGGATGAATGGCCGCTGCTTTGAGGCCCTCGGGAGACAGACCAGATCCCTTGATCAACACCTCTACCCTTTTCTCGACATGGGCGGGGATCACGATCCCCATGGTTCTTTCAAAACGCTCGATTCCCAGGAGCCGAAGGGCCAGGAGTTGATAATCTACGATATGATAGCGGAAAGGATCCGCCTGAATCATACGATTCATGAAAAGGCGGGAGAGGCGGCTCGACCGGGTATAAGTCACCCGCTCGGGGGCACCGGTCATCAGGGATAGAAAGGCCGCCCGGTCACCGTGGGAATAATCGATGACCAGGTCATACTTTTCTGACCTCAACTGTTTTAATAACTTTATATGGTATCTTATTGATGATATTAGGCTATTCTTTACTTTCTTTCGATCGTAAAGCCATAACCTGCCGATTCCGGGATGATGCGCTAAGACCTCTTCCGTACCCTTGTGTATCATCACATCAACGCGAATCCCAGGGGCTTCTTTATAGAGGGTGTGAATTACGGGGTACAGGGTCAAGGTGTCCCCGATATACCTAAGCTTTATGATAAGGATCTTCGTTGCCTTTAAAAGTGGTTGGTGCAATGATTCAGCGATTCCTCCCTTGTTTTTGCCGGATTAGTTCATGGAGCTTTGCGTATTTGAAAAAGGATCCCCCCGCGTTCATTAAGGAAATCACAAAACCATCGAATCCATCCAGGAATCCCCGTTCAAGAAGATAGGTTCTCAGGAACATCCAGGAACCGTGAAAAAGTGGAGTAAAGGCATGAACCCGCCTTCCACGCTCGAAAAGTTCATTGGCGGCGATATTGGAGTAGCGTTCCATCTTGGCAACCAGTTCGGAGTAGTTCCTGAAACTGAGGTGTTCGATATGAACGTCAAGGTGTTCCACCCTGCCCCTCGTTATCCACCTTTCATGAACAGCACGTCCGTCGAATTCCCCTTTTCTCCTGTCCACGAGACGCACAACGGGGTCTGGCCACCAACCGCAATGCCGGATCCACTTGTCGTGAAGCAGGTTCTTGCGTTTCAGGCTGAAGGCCGCCACCTCTCCCTGATCGGGCCTGGAAATCACCCTACGAATGGTTTTAGCGGTGGCTTCGGGGACCCTTTCATCGGCATCCAGGATCAACACCCAGTCATGGCTGCACCGGTCAACGGCCATCTGTTTCTGCATGGAAAAACCCATCCAGGGCTCAACGAACACCCGTGCTCCGAAAGATTGCGCGATCTCCCGTGTCCGATCGGTGCTCCCCGAATCAACGACAAGGACTTCATCAGCGAAAGAAAGACTTGCCAGGCACCCGGGCAGGCGCTCCTCCTCATTCAGGGTGATGATCGCCACGGAAAGAAGATTTCGGAGGTTCCTTTCATCCATCCTTATAGCCAACTGGGATGGACATTGTTCTCCAGACGGAGGCATCCATTCCCGGAAGATGGTTTATATGAAAACCAGGATTTAGACGGGACTGCCATCTTAATGTGATCCCCTTTGTTTTGCAAAAAAAATCGGGTATAAGGAAACGATTACATATATTTCTCCGCCGGATGCTTTTTTGGGGAGGTCGGGAAATGCCGAGGAGCAGGGAAGGAAGCCCTGAAAAAAAGATAACCAAGGCCATCATCGATTTGCTCGTGAACGTTCCTATGTTCGACACGCTCACAAGTGATGAGCTTCGGATCGTGACCCGCCACATGAATTTTATCGACCTTGAGAAGGGGGAAACCCTTTTCAAGGAAGGAGAAAAGGGCGATTACGTTTGTTTTGTGGTGAGCGGGCATCTGGATGTTTTAAAAGGGGCGGGCGGTGGAAACTATGTCGTATTGGCCACTCTCTCAAAAGGACGCTCAATCGGAGAAATGGCGGTAATCGACAATTTCCCTCGTTCCGCCACGGTAAAGGCCCGAGAAAAATCAACGCTTGTCATCCTTACCCGAAAGGGCTTTGATATGATCCTCTCCCAGCATCCCCCTGTCGGGGTGAAAATCCTTAAGGGGATAGCCAGACTGTTGAGCCAGAACCTGCGTATGACCTCCAGCAGGCTGGTTGACCACTTGCTTCCCTTGAGTTGATCGGAAAGGGCGGGGTAAGACCTTACGGTCCTCATTATCAAGGAGTCCACCATGAAAAGAATAGTTTTTGCCGTTGCTTTCCTGTTGCTCTTGCTTGCAGCGATTTCGCCACTCCGAGCGGGGCCAAAGGTCCTTTGCGACGTCAAAAAGATCCGGGAGCACGGTCTCCTTGTGACCTTTTCATGGAAGGTAAAGGTGAAGGCGGATCACCCAAGACAGGCATGCGACCTGATCCTTTCATTTCGAGATCACAACGGAAAGGAGATCTATACGGTAAAAGAAATCGTGCAATTGAAGACCGGGCACAACCAATTTGAGGGGGTTGAGATATGCGAGAAGGAGCGCTGGAAAAAAATGGTCAAGGTAAAGGCAACCCTTGATTGCGTCTTTTGATGAACCTTTCCATAATAGATTAGTAAAAAGCACCCAAAAACAAATGGTTAAGCTGTAAATTTCGGGTATGTCTTTAGATTTCCTGAATTTCGTATTTGGTTAGAAGTCTTGAAAGATAAGTCCGCTGGATGCCCATGATCTTGGCGGCCTTGCTCCTGTTGCCTTGGGTATGCCTCAAGTTGAGGATGATGAACTCCCTCTTGAACCTGTCCAGGGCCTCCTTGAGCGTCAGTCCGACTTCCATGGATGGGTTTTGCTTACTGGGCCCGAAGATAGGGAGATCTTCAGGCATGATTTCTCGACCGTTTCCCATTACAACGGCACGTTCAAGGGCATTTTGCAATTCCCGTATGTTTCCCGGCCAGTCATAAGACAAGATTTTATCCATGGCCTTTTCTGAAACACTGATGTGCTTGACCCCTCTTTCGTGCTTGAAAAGATCGACAAAATAATTCACAAGGATCGGGATATCTTCCTTCCTCTCCCTCAAGGCGGGCATCCGGATCTGAACAACGTTGAGTCGGTAATATAAGTCCTCCCGAAACCTTCCTTCCCGCACCTCTTTGCTGATATCCCGGTTTGTCGCGGAGAGGACCCTGACATCCACGCTGATGGGGGTGCTGCCCCCAACGCGGTAAAAAACGCCTTCCTGAAGAACCCTGAGCAGCTTCGCCTGCATTCCCAGGGACATCTCGCCGATTTCGTCAAGAAAAAGTGTTCCCTTGTCAGCAAGCTCAAATTTCCCGATTTTGCGGGTCATTGCCCCTGTAAAGGCCCCCTTTTCATACCCGAACAGCTCCGCTTCCAGGAGGGTTTCAGGGAGGGCGGCGCAATTCAGGATAACCATGGGTTTGTCTTTTCTAGGGCCTGCTTGATGGATCAGGCGGGCCAGCAGTTCTTTCCCGGTGCCGCTTTCCCCCAGTATAAGGGTGCTCGTCTTTGAATTCGCCACCTTCAGGGCGTCTGAAATCACCTTCTTCAATGCGAGACTTTCGCCGATGATTTGGTGTTTTTTACCCAGTTCTTCTTTGAGATTCCTGTTTTCCTGTTGAACCTGATCGATTTTGCGGGCATTTCCGATGGCCATGGCGGCCAGGTCTGCGAAGACGTTCAGAAGCTGCATATCCTCCTGTTTGAGGGAGCTGCCGTCTTCCTTGTCTATGATTTCAAAGACACCGATAATTTCACCGTTTATCTTCAGGGGCACACATGCGATGGATCGGGTTTGAAAGCCGATGGATTCGCTGATCTCCTTATACCAGCGTGGTTCTTTGGTCACATCCGGGATCAAGAGCGATTCGCCCTTCTCTGCCACAAAACCAGCAATGCCCTGCCCTACATCGAGTTCATACTGCCGGATCTCATCCTTTCTTTCGCCGATCGCTACCTTGAAATAGAGCTTTTTGCTTTTTGGATCCAGGAGAAGGAGCGAACTGGCTTTGGCCTCCATCATTCGGGTGGCGGTGTCTATGATAAGTTCGAGGAGTCGGTCCAGGTCAAGAACGGACGAGACCCAGGCGGAAATTTCCTTCAGGCGGTCAATAGTCAAATTCGACATCGGTGCTCTTCTTTTCATCGAAAAACCCGAAAATTATACAAAATTAAATGGGTTTCAAAGACATCCGAGGAGAATGCACAGGCTGTATACTTTTTTATCGGTCGGCGCCCCCCTGATCTTTACTCGATCTACGAATTATTTTTCATTCAAACGCAAAAGGAAGTCACAACCTATATGTGTATGAAAGTTGACACG
Source organism: Deltaproteobacteria bacterium (assembly GCA_019310525.1). NCBI lineage: Bacteria > Pseudomonadati > Myxococcota > Myxococcia > Deltaproteobacteria bacterium. Next base: position 100,613 of record JAFDEE010000019.1, read on the forward strand.
TTTTCCCGCCATAACCCCAAAGATCATGAAATCTCTTGTAAATTGAACGATTTTTTTACAACCCTATGGTTTACTATTCAAAGGCATACAATTTGCAGCGTTTAGTAACGGTGTTTCATGCCGAATCCTATCCATTCATTCAAAAAAACAGGAAGACCGATGTCTAAAGCGAACCTAATGAAATCCTTATTAAAAGAAGCTGAGCTTTATAGGAATCAGGGTCTCCTTGAACAATCCAGGGCAAGCTATCTCAAGTTCCTGAAAATTGCCGAGCGAATCCCACCCTCTGAGAAAAAACACAAGCTGATTCGGGCAGTTCGAGGACGCCTAAAGGAGGTGGAAAAGGAGATCCGCCTGGTAAACGATGAAATCGATCAGCCCCAACTTTCAGATGACATCCAGAATCTCATAAAAAAACTGTTCTCTTTTTCGAGAACAAAAGAATCCGCTGTCATCGAAGGGGCCATCGCCCTGGCGAAATTCGGCCAGTACGAACAGGCCCTGGAAGAGTTCGGCAAGCTCCTCCATAACAGAAGATCCGCCCTGGTAGCGGCCAAGAACATCCTGAGATGCCACCTTTCCCTGGCCTCGCCCCAGGCAGCCGTCGATCAGCTTGTAAGATGGCAGAATTCCCATTCTCCTTTAACCAGAAAGGACCTTGAAATACTCCGCTCTTTCTTAAGCAACCTGTTCGGGAGCATGGACATCGAAGCATCAATCCCGCCGGTTTCTGGATTAGAAGAGGAGGAAGGGCTGGCGCCTTCGGTTCAGACACAAGAAAATTTCATTGATCCGGGAACCGGTTGGGAAGGCTCTCCCGAGTCGGAGAAAAAAGAGCGAGAGAAAGAGGGCATTGAACCGCACGTCGATGGAGAATTTCTGGATATTGCATCCCTGGGATCGGCCCCTGAGGCAGCCGATATTGATGAAAACGGCAGCCTGGATGATATCCTTGACATTTCATCCTTGAAAATCGAGGTAAAGGGAAAACCTCCCGGAGAGAACCATGTCGAACTCCCCGTTTCCTTTCAGGTCGGAAACGTGGTAAGCGTAGTGCTGCCGGCTTCGATGAAGGATCTCCTGTTGGAGTTTCCTGAAGGTAAAGTCCTGCAGGACATGGAAATCCATTCCCCAGTGACCGTTTTCAAGGGGAGCGGAAAGGTTCTGGGGGTCACGGATATCCGGGGGGGGCCTCACGAGGGAGGACATACGCTGGATATCATTGTATACGCCGCCTAATAGGGATATCGGGGTCTACGGATGAACATTCACCCCGATCAAGGCTGATGTTGATTCTTGAAAAGACAGGATGACAACTAAAATCGGTTGACGACGAATATCCATGGCGAAATTCAATCCAAGAGACAGAGTGATCGAGTGCAAGATTGTATATTATGGTCCCGGGCGGGGAGGAAAGACCACCAACCTGGAATATATCTTCAAGGCCTTCAACAAGAATACTACTGCGGAAATGGTATCCATCAATACGAGGGGCGACAGAACACTGTATTTTGACTTTCTGCCCATGGGACTCGGGAAGATTCGAGGCTGTGAAGTCAAGATTCAACTTTACACCGTTCCAGGGCAAACAAGATACCGTTCGACCAGGAAACTCGTATTGAAAGGGGTGGACGGAATCGTATTCGTGGCCGATTCCCTTGCTGTCAGGAGAAAAGCGAACCTCCTCTCCCTGAAGGACCTCCAAGAAAACCTCAAAGAGCAAAACATGAACCTGTTCAATATTCCCCTTGTCCTCCAGTACAACAAGCGGGATCTTGCCAGAGATGGAATCCCTTTGATTCCATTGGAGGTCATGGAAAAGGATTTGAACAGCAAATTGAAAGTTCCGAGTTTTCCGGCCAGTGCCTTGAAAGGAACCGGAGTAGGCACCACCCTGAAACAATGCCTGCTCCTGACCCTGAGACACCTGCAGAAGGAACTCAGGTGGACACGATAGGGGGAACATGTAAAGGATGGACGGTAAATCCTTGTTCAGGGGAAACTTGAACTTTCTTGGTCTAGCTGATGTGTTCCAGATTCTTGGGGGCAACAACGCCACTGGGATTCTCTGCATCACAAGCCCATACGTCGAAGCACCTGCTTCGGTAGATTTTCTAAACGGGAATCCTGTCAATGCCACCCTGGGGCCCCTCAAGGGACTCGATGCGGTCTATGCTATGTTCGGGTGGAGCGATGGTTATTTCGAGTTCCGTCCCGGGAAGACTGCCAAAAAATCTGCCGCGATCAAGTCCAGCAGGATGCAGATCGTCCTTGACGCCCTTCGAATGATTGACGACGGCCGAATCAAAAAGGTAGGCCCCCCTTCATTCGTTGATGACGAAGACTCCGGGAATCTCCAGGGGGAAGGCACAGCAAAAGCGGACCTCTTTCCTGCGATCCAGGGTCCTCCGGTCGACTACCTGTACGTGGTCAAGGATGAGACGGTTCCAAAAGGGGAAAAAATAGTAACCGAAGGTTCTTATGGAAATTGGGTGTGGGTCATTCTGGATGGTCGTGTGAGAATAACGCGAAACACTCCCAAAGGGCCCTTGGTGCTGGCTCAGCTCGCGGAAGGAAGCTTCATCGGGACCTTCACGGCTTTCCAATTCCAAGATTTCATCCGCACGGCAACGGCGACGGCCGTAGGAAGGGTCCACCTGGGTCTCCTCGACACCCAGAGACTGGCCGGGGAATTCGCCTCTCTTTCAAAGGATTTCAGGAGAATTCTTATTGAATTGACGGATCGCCTCAAGACCGTCTCGGATTCCACGGTTCGGTATTTTCTTGAAGGAAACAAAAAGGGAAGCAGTGATGGATCTGGTGGATCCTTGCCAGGATGGATGCCCGTCTCTTCAGGGAATCGTCATTCCCCCCTGGATCAGCAATCAAAAAGGAGCCTGATGCCGATTCCCTTAAAGAAAGAGGATGTCCTTCGATATAGCCTGTTTTCAATCGCTGATACCCCGGAACATCCCCTACCCCGCCGATGGAAAACCCATACCGAAGAAGATGAGCGAACGAAGTGGGAGCTTTTAAAAAGAGAATATGACAACCTTTCCCCAACCCTCAAAAACATGCTCGATCATCTGGCCACCTGTATCGTCGCCACCACCCGATTGTTTTTATTCTATGAAAGCAAAAAGGGCGAGCCCTGGATTGATCTTACCCCCCGATCCTGAAAAATGATGTCGGGAAAGCCTTGGCCGCCGTTTGTGGATGGGAGCTTGTTGGGGCAGCACTTGATATCAGACATTTGCTCCGACGAGAGCCTTTAGCGGCATTATCACGGATTAAGTGAGCGATATCAAGGACTGCCCCGGATCAAGGGTCTTGTTTACTGTTGTTGACTTTTGCTGGTGGGCGGGCTATTTTCTGATTTTTACTGAAGAGAGGAGAACTTAGAAACATGCGGAAGGTTGTCATTTCGGTCCTGGGAACGGACCGGCCGGGAATTGTGGCAGCGGTCTCAAGGATCCTCGGCGAAAACCATTGTAATATAGAAAATGCCACTCAAACCATCTTACAGACAGAGTTCGCCGCTATTTTCATCGCCAGGATGCCGAAAGACCTTGAGACCGATGATCTGCTCTCACGCCTTCGCAGGGGATTGAAGTCCCTCGGTCTTCACGCATTCCTGAAATCCATGGAGACCCTTCCTGATTTTCCGTCTCCGCCTGAAAGCGAACCCTTCGTGATTACGACCACCGGTCCTGATCGACAGGGCCTGATTTCGGGAATCACGGAGATTATGGCCCGGTTCAGGGCCAATATCACCAATCTCAAGGCCCTTTACCGCAAAAACACGGATTCTACGGAACGGACGACAGTCATCATATACGAAGTGGATGTACCGGTCCAGATAGACCATCAGGCCTTCAGGCAAGCCCTCAGGGACCGGGCCGATGATCTCGGGCTGGATCTCAGTATCCAGCACCGTGACATCTTCGAGGCCATCCACAGGGTTTGAAAGACCTGTTCTGCACAACACCCCTGCTCTTTCCCAGGACTTTTTTACTTTTGGATTGAATTTGATAGAGCAATTGGAGATCTCCCATGTTAAGTGATCGAGAAGTTCTCAGCACCCTGGAGATGTTGAAAAACGAACACCTTGACGTAAGAACCGTGACCCTTGGCATCAGCCTCTTGGATTGTGCAAGCCATGAACTGGATCGATTTAAAAACCAGATCCACCGCAAGATCACCTTGCTGGCCAAGGAACTGGTTCGGGTATGCGATGAGGTGGGTGACAAGTATGGTATACCGGTTGTGAACAAGCGAATCTCCGTAAGTCCCATCGCCGTCGCCGGAGCTGTATTTTCCTCGGCCCAAATGATTGAAGTGGCACGCACCCTTGACGAGGCTGCAAAGGAGGTCGGGGTTGATTTTATCGGCGGGTTCACCGCCCTTGTGGAAAAAGGATTCGCAAAGGGAGATCTCTCTTTGATCGAGGCCCTGCCAGAGGCCCTCTCCGTAACCGAAAGGGTGTGTGCCTCCATAAACGTTGCTTCCACAAGGGCCGGTATCAATATGAATGCGGTCCGCCTGATGGGGCAAACCATCAAGACAGCGGCCGAATATACGGCGGAGGCCGATGGACTTGCCTGTGCAAAACTTTGCGTTTTTTCAAACATTCCCCAGGACATCCCCTTCATGGCGGGGGCTTATCTCGGAATCGGAGAGCCCGATGCCGTTATAAATGTAGGTGTAAGCGGTCCCGGAGTGGTAAAAAAAGCCATTGAGCGGGCAAGGGAATCCCGGCCGGGGCTCGATCTGGGGCAGATATCCGAGATCATCAAGCGAACTGCGTTTAAAGTAACCAGGGTGGGGGAATTGATCGGCCGGGAGGTGGCCCAGAGACTCAGTGTCCCATTCGGAGTGGCGGATCTTTCCCTGGCCCCGACTCCCCATGTGGGGGACAGTGTAGGAGAAATTTTTCAAAGTCTTGGGCTGGCCAGTATCGGGGTGCCGGGCTCAACGGCTGTTCTGGCGCTTCTGAATGATGCGGTAAAGAAAGGGGGAGCTTTTGCCAGTTCCTTCGTGGGAGGATTGAGTGGGGCCTTTATCCCTGTGAGCGAGGATCTCAATATCTCGGAGGCGGCCCGCCGGGGTTTGCTTTCCTTGGAAAAACTGGAGGCCCTGACGAGCGTTTGTTCGGTGGGGCTGGACATGGTGGCGTTGCCGGGGGATATCGCTCCTGAAACGATCGCAGCCATTATTGCGGATGAAATGGCAATCGGGGTCATCAACCGAAAAACGACTGCGACACGGCTTATCCCGGTCCCCGGGAAAAAGGCCGGGGAGAGGGCCCATTTCGGAGGCTTACTGGGCTCGGCCACCATCATCCCTGTGAGAGACGAGGAATCCTCCCGGGACTTCATCAGGCTGGGAGGACGAATCCCGGCCCCGACCCAGAGTTTGATCAATTAGCCTGCGCCCAACCACAATCTTCCGGGCCTGATGCCTTTCCCTCAAAAGCTCGAAAAGGGAATCGTTATAGCCATTGCATTTTTTCGAGTGGGAAACCGGATCATTTGAAAAGCCGTCGTTGGTTCAACGGGAAGGTATGGCAGGAATGAAACGACCTTCCACCGCCTGTGTTTATTTCACGAAGTGGATGTAAAAGGAGGAATTCGATTTAGTGCCCATCCATAAATAGGCAATTTTGTTCAAGGTCAAGGAAGGCGAAGATTTTAACCGCAGGAATACATTGAAGTATTTCGAGGATTAAAATCTGAGCCTGACGCAGAGATTGGGGATCCGGGGGGAGGTAGATCCGGCCGCTATTTCCACTACGTTTCACTTTTTTTTCGATTATCTCTTCTCCGTAAACCTCGAATTTCACGCTCCCCTTGGTGACATCCAAGGATATCTCCTTCTTTTCCTTTTTCTTCTGCTCCACGTCTGCCCGCCTCTACCAAAATGGAATCCCGCGATCCATTTACGACCGCATTCATCTCATAGGGTTTCTCCCCAAGCGCCTATAAAAAGGTCCCTTTATCCGGAAAATTCTTTACGATTCCAAAACCTTTCTCAAGTTGATGAAATTGCTTCGATCGAAACCCAGGGTCTTGAAAAAGGAAAGGAGATCGGTGGAGTCCCACCTTACTGATGTATACACATTGGTGATGCCCTGTTGACTGTAATGGTCGAATATTGTCTCTGCAAGTTTCTTTCCGATCCCCCTCCCCATGTATCGGGGCGACACACCGAGGACACTGATCCATGCGCTTTTATCCAAGCCGAAATTTCCGGATGCAACATAACTGATCATATATCCGATCACTTTCCCCTGGTGCTCGGCGACATAACTGGCATCCCCTTTTCTTCCGACCTGTTCCTCGATGATCCTTTTCAAATCGATGTTGTCAGGAACAGAGGAAATGGCCGTTTCGATCTTAATGATGTCATCGGCATCCTCTTCTCTTAATCTTCTGATCAGGACATCCTCCACGGGTTACCATCCTCCGATTCAGTATAGGTTAATGCCCATCCATAAATGGCCCTTTTCCTCAATCTCTGCGTCAGGCTCAGATTTTAACCCAAATTATGCGTGAATGCTGAAATTTATTTTTATTACAATATTTAAAGCATCCTGACAGCACCCGATGGGTGAAGGATAAAAGGATGTTCCCTCCGCTACGTTCGCTACGCCGTCCATGGCTCCGCTCACTGCCGATTTTGGCTCTTCCGCTCTCCTGCTCCAGAGCCAAAATAGGCCGCTCCGGGAAAATTTTTGGCTCTTCCGCTCTCCTGCTCCAGAGCCAAAATAGGCCGCTCCGGGAAAATCCTTTTACCCTTTCTTAGACAGGCGTTCACACATAATTTGGGTTTAATCCTCGAAATACTTCAATGTATGGTGCCTCTGCCGCTTGGCATTCTAAAGCGGGATGGTTAAAATCTTCGCCTTCCCCTCCGGGGCGTAGGCCTTACGAGCCGGAGGCTTGACCTTGAACAAAATTGCCTGATTTACGGATGGACACTAGGTTAATTGAAAAGGTTCGGCTATTAAACCGGAAATCGTTTATTCACTTGTTTTCCGGGATCAAAATGCCCCTGCATCGGGGAAACGCTTTCACTGAACTGTGGTATCGGCTTCTTTCCGAACCCGTCGGCAGACATGCCTTGATATCACTCTTCCATTTGAGCTTTTTAATGGAGCGGAAAACAAAAATCAAGAAAAACAGAAACCTAAATTGAGCGATTTCCGAGTTTTCAGGAGATGCAAGGCGCGCGAGCCACGCCAAACAACCGGCGGGCAGGGATTCAGGAATGAGGCGTATATATCAGTACGCCGCAATGACGGAATCCGAAGCGCCTGTCTGCGTGCCTGCCTGTCCCGTTGGGACGGCAGACAGGCAACGCACAGGCAGGCAACGCAGCTTTCATAAAAATCTCCGTCCCCAGTGAAAATTGCCCGCATCCTTGGAGCACCCTCTAAAAATGTTGAGATTTAACGGGGTATATCCTATGCTTTCATTTAAAAGGGTTAGGCTTCCAAGGGAGTTTTCGATGACCTGCAGTTCGGTGAATGAACAGGAGTTGCTCAAAAGGATCCTTGAGCTCGAAAGGGAGAGCGAAAGACGCAAGAAGGCCGAGGAGGCCTTGAGGGAGAGTGAGAAACGCCTCTCCCAAATCGTTCAAGGAAGCTCCATACCCACCTTCGTTATAGACCAAAGGCATATCCTCACGCATTGTAACAAGGCCTTTGAAAACCTGACCGGGATCAGGGCCGAAGAGATTGTCGGGACCAACAAGCAATGGCTCCCCTTTTACCCCAGCAAAAGACCGGTCCTCGCAGATCTGATTCTTGACGGGGCCTCCGAGGAGGAGATTTTACGGTACTATGGGGGCCGTTGCAGAAAATCCAGGATTGTCGAAGGGGGCTACGAGGCGGAGGCTTTCTTTTCTGATGTTAGAGAAAAGGGAAAATGGCTTTTTTTTACGGCCGCCCCCATCAAGGACTCGGATGACCGAATCATCGGTGCGATTGAGACACTCCAGGACATTACGGAACAAAAGCGGACCGAAGAGGCCTTGCGCAGATCCGAGAGGCGTTACAAGAGGCTTCTTGAATTCCTCCCCTCCCCGGTCGTCCTGTTCACCTTGGATGGTAGGGTATCTTACCTGAACTCCGCTTTCACCGAGACTTTCGGGTGGACTTTGGATGAACTGGAAGGCAAGAGAATCCCATATGTCCCGCCTGGCCTTGAAAAGGAAACATCAGATAACATCAAGCGCCTTTTTGAGGAAGAAGTCATCCTCCATCACGAGTCCAAACGGATTACCAAGGACGGCAGGATCCTGGATGTCTCCATTCGAGCATCCACCTATTCCGAAACCGGGGATGAACCGACGGGTGAACTCGTTATTCTCCGCGATATTACCAAGGAGAAGAAAATCGCCCGCAACAACGAGGCCATTCTCAGGATAAGCACCGCCTTGCCCGAGTATCCCGACCTTGAGGAACTCCTTGACTTTGTGAGCAATGAAATCAAGAGGCTTTTCAATACCGAGGGAGCCCTTGTGGCCCTGATGAACGAAGAAAAGCAGGAACTCTTTTTTCTTGGAGTGGCTTACGACGAGAGGGCGGTGCAGGAAAAGGTCAAGGATGCGCGCTTCTCCATGGACCAGTTGATTGCGGGGAGGGTCATCAAAACCGGGCGCCCGATTATCATCAACGATATCAAGGAAGAATTCGCCCTCCATCAGAAAAGAGATCGGAAACTAGGCTACCAAACCAGAAACCTTCTCTTGGTCCCCCTCAGGAGTTTTGACCGCATCATCGGGGCGCTTTGCGCTGTCAACAAAAAGGAGGGGGATTTCGAACAGGCCGATGCCGACCTGCTCAGCATGATCGCAGGGACCGTCGCCCTTTCCATTGAAAACGCCCGGTTCGCCGAGGAAATCAAACAAGCCTATCGCGAAGTCTCGGCCTTGAACAGGGCGAAGGACAAGGTCATCAATCATCTTTCCCATGAACTGAAAACCCCTGTCTCTATCCTGGCGAGTAACTTGAAAATACTTGAAAAGAAGCTTTCAACTCTCCAGGATAACAGCTGGAAACGGGCAATGGATCGTTCCAAAAGAAACCTGGATAGAATCCTGGAACTTCAATACAAGGCCCATGATATCCTCCAGGATAAGCATTACAAGATCCACGACCTCCTTTCCTCCATGCTGGATCAGGGTGCCGACCTGTTTGAGTCTCTTCTTGAAGAACATATTGGTGATAATCAAGTGATCCCTCTTATACGGCAGAGGATCGACGAAATTTTCAGCGCAGGTGAGTCAGCCCCCAAGCACATCTTGCTGGGAGATTTTCTGCGGGAAAGATTGGCCGCCCTCAGACCACGGTTTTCACATAGGACTATTGATATCTTGGTCCAAATCGAAGCCAACCCCTCACTGTTTCTCCCCCAAGAAGTCTTGGAAAAAGTGATCGACGGCCTCTTGAAAAATGCAATAGAAAACACACCGGATCAGGGGAGAATTGAAGTCAGGATACTGGAGGAACAAGGGGGTGTTTCCCTGGTGGTCCACGATTACGGAGTCGGCATTCCCGAGGATGCCCGAAAACGAATCTTTGAAGGTTTTTTTTCAACCCAGGCCACCTTGGACTATTCGACCAAAAGGCCTTTTGATTTCAATGCCGGTGGAAAAGGCACGGATCTATTGAGAATGAAAGTGTTTTCCGAGCGTTACGGATTTTACATCAAGATGAATTCTACGAGATGTCGTTATATCCCCCGGGAAACGGACAAGTGTCCGGGTGAGATCCGTGCCTGTAAATTCTGCGCCTCTATTGAAGACTGTCACCGGTCAGGCGGTACCACATTCACCGTTCATTTTCCCGTCCCATAGAAGGGAAAACGGCTCCCGACAGAGCGCATACACCGCGGAATTTTCCGCAAGCAAAGGGTTCGATTGCGTATGGTTCAAGTGGCCGAGTGATTGTTGTAGAACTTAATAAGCCGGCCTCCATGCATTTCCATTTGACCCCTTGAACCTTCGACCCCTGGGCCCCTAAAATTATCGGTTTCAGCCGATAGTAGTTTACTTTATTTAAAGGAGTTGTTTATGTCTCATAATTCAGTCGAAGGCCCCAAGGATTCCTTGGAAAGCTTTGCAGATCTTCTTGATTCTTATGGTCCGGGTTCCCAAGAGGATTTTCGGATCGGCGACAAAGTCAAAGGGAAAGTCATCTCGATCGGTAAAGAACGGATCTATATCGATACGGGAACAAAGATCGACGGATTTGTGGAAAAGGAAGCCTTTCTGGACGATTCCGGTCAATTGACCCTTGAAGTGGGAGACAGTGTGGAACTTTACGTGGCCGCTTACAGTGGAGACGAAATTACCCTGGTAAGAGCGCTTACGGGGGGAGGAGGCCTGGGGCTTCTTAGGAGGGCCTTTGAAAATTCGGTCCCGCTTGAAGGTAAGGTTACGGGGCAAGTGAAGGGAGGGTTCCAGGTGGAGGTCAACCGCAAACGCGCATTTTGCCCGTTAAGCCAAATGGACCTTCGCTACGTTGAAGACACAGAATCCTACCTTGGAAACACTTATCGCTTCCTTATCACCCGCTTCGAAGAGAACGGAAGGAATATCGTACTATCCAGACGTAAATTGCTTGAAAAGGAAGGAGCTGAAGAAAGAAAAAAATTCCTGGAAACCCTCCGCCCCGGTGACCGAATTCAAGGAAAGGTGACCAGGCTGATGCCTTACGGGGTTTTCGTGGAACTTTTCCCAGGCCTGGAGGGCATGGCCCACATTTCTGAACTCTCATGGTCTCGGGTGGAGAAACCTGAAGAGGTCACCCGGGTGGGTGATAACGTCGAGGTGATTGTGCTGGACATCGAAAAATCATCAAAAGGAGCCTTTCCCCGGATTTCCCTTTCCCTGAAGCAGGTTAGCGGTGATCCTTGGGAGCGGGTGGAAGAGTCCATCCGGGAGGGAGACAGGATAGAGGGAAAGGTTACCAGATGTACAAACTTCGGGGCCTTTATCGAGATCACGCCGGGGGTTGAGGGCCTGGTTCATATCAGTGAGATGAGTTACCTGAAAAGGATTCAAAGGCCCGAAGAGGTGGTGCAAGTCGGACAAAGGGTCCCTGTCCTGGTCAAGGAGATCGACCAGCCCAATCGAAGAATATCCCTGAGCATCAAAGAGGTGGAGGGTGATCCGTGGGTCGGTATCCAGGAAAGATATACGCCGGGACAGACCCTGGAAGGGATCCTCGATAAGAGAGAGTCGTTCGGAATCTTCATTCAGCTGGAGCCCGGTGTCGTAGGCCTGATGCCCCAGTCAAAATTGGGGTCTGCACCGGATCCCGCTATCTTGAGCAAGTTGAAACCAGGGGATCCGATCGCGGTCATGATAACGGAAATCCAAGCGGGACAGCGGAAAATAACCCTTGCCCCGGCTGATTCCAAGGGAGAGAACGATTGGAAACCCTTTGCAGGAAGTAATGCCGGATCCCTCGGCACCCTCGGAGAAAAACTCCGTCAGGCCATTCAGTCAAAGTCGGGGAAATCGGTGTGACAGCTTCATACTTGAAAAATATCCTCTTCAAGGGGTGTCAGGATTTCATAACCTGAATCCGTCACCAGCACGGTATTCTCGATTCCCACCGCTCCTTCTCCCGGGAACACGATCTTTGGTTCAAGAGCAAAGGTCATCCCCTCCTCCAGGGGATAGTCGTGTTTCTCTGCGAGGAACGGCGGTTCGGAGAGTTCCAATCCGATCCCATGACCGATGAAGCGGCTCTGTAAACCCCGGGGACCGAGAAAAGTGTCCGCATAACCCATTTTCGCTGCGAGTCCCAGGGCGAGTTCGAAGAGTCGGGCGCAATCCATTCCCGGCCGGGTCTCCGCAAGGACGGCATCATGTATCTCCCGGCAGGCCCTGTAAGCGTCAACGAATTTTCGGGGCATCCTCCCGATGGAAAACATCCGGGTCTGGTCCGAGAGGTACCCGTGAAAACAGGTGCCGAAGTCCACCAAAATGGGCTCACGGGCCTTCATCCTCCTTCGGCTCGCCCCTACCGGAAAGATGGGAGACACCCCGAATCCCCCCATAGGAGAATCGGATTGACTGACGATGCCTCCCGAAGGGCCGCTCAGGATGTGCCAGGTATAGGCCTCATAGTTCATGCTTCTGACCCGAAGCAGCCCTTCATGGCCGTATTTCTTGGCGGTCGCCTCCAGCCATCCTCCGAATTCGATTTCCGTCATTCCTTCTCCGAGGATTCCAAGGGCCTCGTGATATGTCTTCCGGGCTATCTCTCCCGCCTCCTTCATGAGGCGAACCTCAAAGGGTGATTTTCTCCGCCTCACTTTTTTGATGATTCCGGAGGCGTCCCTGATCTCGCAACCCTGAAAAATGCTTGTATAGTACCGGAAGTCCCGGACCGGCAGTACATCCAGTTCGATTCCGAGACTCCCCGGAAGGTATCCAAGGTGTTCTTGAATCATGGACGGCAATTCCCTGAGGGACACCATCTCAACGATTCTATCCAGTGGAGACTCCACCCTGCTCCGTTCCACTTCCCTGCGAACGGCGAGGAGCGGGGCCCCATGGACGGGCACCAGCAGGATGGCATCCTGTGCGGTTCCGGAGAAATAGAAAAGGTCGATTTTTTGAACGACCAGCACGGCTTCCAGATTCTCCCTCAACATTTCCCGCCGCAGCCTCTCAAGACGCAGGGAGATCTCCTCCAGTGGTGTAAAGACAAACCCCAAGGATCGTGCCATTTCTTCCAAGTGATTCCTGATCCATTCTGCGTAATTCATCACGTTTCCTTTCCCGTGGTAAAAACCTGAGGCGGCCTGGGGTTCCCCTGGATCCCTCGGCCTTCGAGGTTCCGGCATTGTACGGGGGAGGCACTCAATTTTCAAGCGCTCTTCCTCTGTGGATATATCCGTCTTTTTCCTCAAGCCCCACCTAGGGCTTCGGATTGACAGCCCAGAATAGGTATCCTATTCTTTCTTTTCTGGCAGATGCAGATTCTGGAAGGTATGGAAAATGATTCTTAAGCGGCTTGAGGTAGGAAGTCTTTCTGTCAATTGCTATATCGTGGGAGATGAAGCTGTCGGAGAAGCCGCGGTATTTGATCCCGGGGGGGATGTGGAAACAATCCTCAGGGTCCTTTCCGAGCATGAACTCCGCGTTAGATACATTCTCAACACCCACTCCCACTTTGACCACGTGGGGGGAAACCAGGCCCTCAAAATAGCCACGGGCGCCCCGATTCTCATACATCGGGATGAGGGGCCCTGGCTTCAAAAGGCCGACGAGAGGGCGGCCCTTTTTGGATTTTCAGCGGAAAAGTCCAAGGCAGACCGGTATCTTGAAGAAGGAGACTCCCTCCGGGTGGGTTCCATCCGTTTCGATGTCATGGAACTGAGGGGGCATTCTTATGTAGGGCTCGGGTATCTTTTCGAGGGAGATATGAATCCAGGAGAAGATTCAGGCCATAGAAAGATATTGATCTGCGGGGATATCCTGTTTTCCGGAAGCATCGGGAGAACCGATTTTCCCGGGGGGAACCTGGAAGTTCTCTTGGAAAATATCCGTACCAAGATTTTTACTCTCCCTGACGATACCCTCATCCTCCCTGGTCATGGACCCATGACAACGGTAGGCCGCGAGCGACGTTTCAATCCGTTTGTTCGAGACTGAACAAAGGTCATCCCCTTAATCTGCGACCACTTCCCGGAGTACGGACAAGTTTTCGAGGATTTTCCCTGCCCCCCTTGCCACCGCCAGCTGGGGTTCCTCGGTGATATGGACAGGAAGCTTCGTCTCTTCCTTTAATAAGGTTCCCAGATTACGCAATAGGGCGCCCCCGCCCGTCAACATGATTCCCTTGTCCAGAATGTCCGCTGAAAGTTCCGGCGGCATCTGTTCAAGGGCGCTCCGTATTGTTTGGCAGATGGAATTGATTTCCTCTGATATCATTTCCCGCACTTCCGCTGAATCCAATTCCAAGATTCTGGGAATTCCAGAGACGAGGTCCCGCCCCCTTATCTCGGCCTTTCTTCCTTCGCCGTCGGGATATGCGCTGCCAAGACGGATCTTCAATTTTTCAGCGCTTTCCACCCCGATGAGAAAATTGTAATTTCTATTGATATACTGTTCGATGGCCTCGTCCATTCGGTCCCCGGCGATTCTTACAGACTTGCTGTAAACAATACCCCCAAGGGAAATAACGGCGACCTCCGTTGTCCCCCCACCAATATCCACAACCATGTTCCCCGTGGGTTCGGTAACTGGAAGCCCGGCTCCAATGGCCGCGGCCATGGGCTCTTCCACAAGGTGAACCTCGCTTGCTCCCGCCGAGCGGGCACACTCCCGGACCGCCTTCCTTTCAACAGGGGTGACACCGACAGGGACACCTATTACAACTCGAGGTCTACCCAAAAACTTCCCGCGACGAAGCTTACCCATAAAATAGCGCAGCATGGTTTCAGCAAGCTCAAAATGGGCTATCACCCCGTCTCTCATGGGACGAATGGCCTCGATACCCTCGGGGGTTCTCCCCAGCATCATCTTGGCTTCGCGCCCCACCCGCAGAATGAGGTCCGTTCCGTCTTCTCCCCTTTTCACGGCCACCACGGAAGGTTCATTCAACACGATTCCCCTTCCCTTGGCGTAAATGATAGTGTTGGACGTTCCAAGATCGATCGCCAGGTCATTTGAAAATTTACCCACTAAAGAGACCACAATTCCGTTCCGTCCATGTCTCGATGGAAGTTATGACCTAGACTATTATAAAAAGCCACTACCCTTGGCAAACAAAAAACAGCAAGGCTCTCCCTTTTCCCCTCCCGCGCTTTGCTCGTCACCCGGGAAAAGCAGGGGAAAAAGAAAAGGGCAGACGCTCATACAGGTAACATTCTAAGATTCCCTTACCTCCAAAAAAAACCCCGGGCGTGCCCGGGGGCTCCAGGTGTGCCGTTGCTAGTTTTCTTTACTCTTTCCTCCTAACAACAGGAAGGAACGCAAAAATTGCAACGAACACCCCAGAAATCGACTCGCTTCGATATACTTTATTGCTGTATCCTCAACATTCCCTGTAAAGAGAATGTCTGCTTCAACGATGTCTTGGGGTCCATGTATTCAGGAGCGGTCGGGGTATTTCTTCGGGAACAACGCATCTCCCCTCCCCCTGATCGCTCGGGGTACTATGACATGTTCTTTATCATAAAGTTATGGAACTATTTGTCAAATAAATAGTCATCTACAGAGAATTTTTCTCAGGCCCTCATCAATTTTCCCGGGATTTCTGGCCGGACATGTCTTTCAAGATTTTTTCCAAGTATTCGAGTTCTCTCCCAAAGCCTGCCCAGTCGCCGTTTTGCAGATTTTTCTTGGCACGGCGGTAATGTTCGAGGGCGGATTCAGCGAGTCCGCCAACATCGCCCCGTGTTGTCGTCGATGGATGCAAGGTTCCACGATCTTCCGCTCCCGATGTCACCCTGATCAGCTTGGCAAGGGCCTTTTCCAAATCCTCTTCCATCACTACCCGATTTCCCAGGGCAGCGATTACTCTCTTCAGTTCCGGAAGGGCGGCGGCGCCTTTCCCCTCTGTGGGGGATCGGGTGATCCCATCCTTGCTCCTCCTCGCCTGTCCTTTTTTCAATCGGGTCCTTTGATTGCTGGCTGGTGCAGTTTCCTCCCTTTCCTGCTTTGCCTCTAAATAGACCGGTTCGATGTAAAGGAAGGTGTTACGGATCGGAATGGCAAGCATGTTCCCCCTGATCACCCTGGAGCCCCTTTGATCCCAGAGGCTCAACTCACGCGAAATGTCGGTCTGTTGGTCGATCCTCGCCTCAATCTGCATGGGACCATAGACAAGCTTCTCTTTGGGTAACTTGTACACGACAAGATTACCGTAATTCGGCATGTCACTCCTGGCGGCAAGCCACCCGATCATGTTGTCCTTTTTTGAAGGTGTGAAAGGAAGCATTAGCAAGAATTCTTCCCTCTTCTCACCTGGGAGCGAAATGATGATGTAGTAAGGTTTCATTTTCCGACGGATTCCACCGTAAATTTCATCAGGGACCTGCCACAAATCCTCTTGATTGTAAAAAACCTGGATATCCTGCATGTGGTAGATTCCATAGGTTTCGGCCTGCAGCTCGAACAGGTCCCTGGGATAGCGGAGATGCCCTTTGATCTCGTCCGGCATCTCAGAGAGCGGTTTGAACAGACCGGGGAAGATACGTTCATATGTGTTGAGGATGGGGTCCTTTTCATCCATCTTGAAAAATTGAACCCTCCCGTTATAGGCGTCGATAACAACCTTTACCGAATTGCGGATGTAATTGACGCCCTTATTCCCGAAATGAGAATAAGAACGATGGGAATAAGGATACATGTCGGATGTGGTGTAGGCATCCAGGATCCAGAAAAGCCTCCCGCCTGCTATCACCAGATAGGGATCCCGATCATACTCCAGAAATGGAGCGATGGCCCTCACCCTGCGCTCAATCTTCCTATTGTATAAGATCCTGCTCTCGGGAGTGAGGTAATTTGTGAAAAAGATCTGGGGATCTTTGAACTCAATGGCATATACCAGCCTTCTCAAAACACCGGTTAATGGAACCCCGCCCTTTCCCACGTAAGTGGCGTAAACATTCCTGTCTCCTTTAGGATAATCGAACTCCTTCGCCTTTGTATTGACCAGAACATATTCGTCAGTCCTTTCGCCGAAGTAGATCTCAGGCCTTGTGATTTCCAGCTCCGGCACGCCTTCAGGAGGAAGATCCTTGATGAGGAGGCGGGGAAGTCCCTCCCTGGTTACTTCATTGACCGGACTCGTCGCCACCCCATATCCATGGGTATAGATGAGATGGCGATTGACCCAGGTATTCGCTTGGGGAGGAAGTTTATCGACCAGCAACTCCCTGGCCGCCAGCATAACTTGTCTGTAATGACCACCCACTGTATATCGATCCACGTCGACGTTATTGAAATCATAGTAAAGCCGAATGGATTGGATCTGGCGGTAGGTCTGGAGCAAAGGGCGTTCATCCCATATACGGATGTTTTCAACGGTTCCCCTATAACGCCTGAGATCCTCTCTTTCGAGCCGGTTATCGACAGGAAAACGGACCTCCCTGATTTTTTCGAGATCATATCCTTTTCGGGTGAATGCGATGTTGTAACCGATATAGGTCCCTTCCTTGACGAGTTCGTTGGGCTTGACCACGAACTTCTGGACCATTCCCGGGATCACGGTGCCCAAAACAAATACGGCCGCCAACCATCCTATACCAGCCTTCCAAAGGAATTTTCGGCTCGACCTGTAAGCGGATGACAAGAAAAGGATACCGGTTGCCAGGGTCAGGATGATGATGACTCGGTAGGCCGGCATCCTGACATGAACATCAGTATAGCTGGCTCCGAAGGCGGGTCCCTTTGTGGAATAGAGAAGCCCGGGAACCTTAAGCTGATATCCCCAGGCGATGAGCAGGAGCAGGATTCCGCAGATGAAAAGAAGGTGCTTCGCAGCACTGGGAGCAATCCTGATTCTGGGTATTCCAACGGACTTACCGGTATGCTCCACCGGTTCTTCAACAATCTGGAGTACTCCGTCTTTGAGGTACCACATGGCCGAAAGAAGGCCTGAAAAACCCACGATGAGCAAAAGGCCATACTGTAGTGTCAGATAAAAGGGCAAGGAGAAAACATAGAATCCTATATCTCTGCCGAAGACCGGATCCTTGATATCAAAGGGCTGTTGATAAAAATAGGATAAGACCATGGGCCATTGCTTGGCTCCCTTTGTGGCGATGATCAAACTGGCGACCAGTACCAGCACCAGGATCAGGGTATCCAGGGTCTTGCCCGAGAGGGGGTGTTGGGAGAAGCCTTCAACCGTGTTTTTGACCGGTTCTTTGTATTCGTTCTTTGAACTGATGGCCTTGGCAATTTTGAGGTTTATGAAGATAATCCCCAGAAAAGCGATCCAGATGGCGGCTCCAAACCCAGTCTTGCCCAGGGCGGAGGGCCAGAATACGGAGGTGTAACGGAGATTGTTGAACCACAGCCAGTCCGGATAAAATGAGGCCACGACCCACAGTATGAAAAACAAGAGGAGGCCTGCCCCCAGGAGCACCTTTTTTTTCATCATGATATCTCCCTATGTTTTAAATATCATTGTTGCCGCCCTGAAACGATATTATGAACCCGCTGTCCGAAAGAGTGATCATAGGGCCGGAAGTTGTTTTTCGCAAGGTTTTTCGCGGATCGAAAAAGATGCCGGCAAGCCTCGTACTTCTTTGATCCCTCCATTGCCTGGTTTCAAGGAGTCGAAGCATCAACCTATATTCAAGTTTTTATAGAGACATGCCGATATTTCAAAACGAGAAACCATCAAGCGGCTGAAGGGCAAACCATCCGAAAGGGTGGGACGCAAAGCCAACGGCCTAAATCAGTCTCATGGCTGACAGGGCGGCGGGGTTGCTAGGCTGATAAGACAAGACCTGCAAAGGGCCCCGAGTCGCTGTTGAAACGGGGCCTTTTACTTTTGGATGTCATCCCTCTGACCCACCCCTTTGGCTTTTTTTCTGAACAGACCCGTTCGATCGCCGCTATTTGGGAAATGGTTTCAATGGTATATGCAGGGATCGATTCCAGGAATCAAAATCATAAATGAAAGGGGGGCTTTGAATGTTTATTGATTCATTGACGGGTATCATTCCGCCCCAGTCCTTGGAAATCAAAATCGACAAGAAAAAGGATGTTGAAGAACCCAAACCCATAAAGGGATCCCATAGGAGTGACGACGCCCGACTGGAGATGGCTAAACAGGATATCGCCAAAAAAAACAGCGGGATCCAGAAAATTCCTGAGGGAGATTCCCATCCCGGTTTGAATGCCCTCTCCCAAAAATCGGGATCCGGCATCAATCGTAAACTGGATGTGGTTGTGTGATAAAGACCCCGGGGAGAGGCTGGGTATCTAAGGATACTGCAAGGATCCCGCCAGGTCCCTGATCCCCTTGAAAATCAAGAACATGGCAGGTCTTCAAACCGGTTGAGTTCGAAATTCTTTCTCACCTTCTCCGGATCAAAAATGCGTCCGTTCATCGCGATGTAGACCCCGGGAGGAAGGCACTGGACTGCACCGATTGCACATCCGATATTGAATTCCGCATCGCTTGACTTGAATCGCGCCGGCTGGATGGATCCGGTAAGGACGATCACCTTGTCCGTGATGGCCCGGAGCGTCTTCGCCGTCTCGATCATGGTATCCGTTCCATGGGTGACGACCACACGGTTGCAATCGTCCCGTCGAATGGTGTCCAGGATCAACCGGCGATCTTCCTCGTTCATGTCCAGGCTGTCCTTCTGCATGATGGAAACCACCTCGTATTCAAAGTTGACCCTTGCCTCAGCAAGGACATCCATGACCTTTGGGTTTCCCACCTGGTAGACACTTTTCTGGTCGAAGTAAACCTTATCGATCGTGCCGCCTGTCGTAAATATCTTGATCTTCACGGTGTCTTCCCCCTTGCAAATCTACAAGAACCCTGGTTTCAATTCGCAGGCCCCCTAGATCGCCTTGATCCGATCACGTAAAAATTCACTAATTCTTTCCATATCATTAAGTCCCCCAGGGAGATCCTGGATGGAGATCTCAGCCCTAGCCGCGCTTTTATGTCCTCCCGCCGGTCCCCATTCCCCGAACAGTCTTTGGGCGACTTTTCCTGCATCCAGGCGAAACCCCGCATTTCTGAAAATCACAATAAGCCTCTGGCCGTAAACTCCCGCCACAATACACCATGTGGCCTCGGCCATTCGAAGAAAAAAATCGGCGATGATGACGAGGAGGTCCGGTTCTTTAACACGTCCCATGAATATGAAGGCCCGGTCCTTGTATAGGCTCAGGTTGTCGATGGCGAATTTGATACTCTTCAGGGTACCCCGGGTGATCTCAGAAAATTCAAGTTTTTTGATGGTATTGATATTGGCGAACCGGTACAGGTACTTGAATGCCTCGATATCCCCCAGTATCGAGTTTCGGGCGAAATTATCCGTATCTGTCTTGATCCCGTAAAAAAGCGCCGTGGCCAGTTTGGGGGAGGGTTTGATCCGGGCCGCTTTTAAGTACTCGGTCATGATGCTTGAATTTGCCCCATACTGTTCCCTGATATCCACGAAAGGGGCAACGGATAGATCACCGGGCGGATGGTGGTCGATAATGATGTCGAATCGATGCCTGGCCAATCGTTCATCATGGTGAGGCTGGGAATCGACGATCGCCCACCTGGTGATACCTTCGGGGTGTTCCCTGAAATATACCAGATCGACCTTCAACAGCCTGACCAGGGCCAAATTATCCGCCCTCTTGATGACATTAGTGCGGTAAATATGAACCTTCTTAACCCTTCTCCAAAAAAGCCGTTTCAAGGCCATGGCGCTGGCGATAGCATCCGGATCCGCGTTTATGACAATAGCCAGCACATCATCAGGAGCAATAATCTCCAACAATTTTTTGTACTTTTCCACCTGGGAAACAGACTTTGCAAATGGATGCTCCATGATGGGATGTTCCTGGTCCATTATTGTCCTCGTCTGGGAATTGGAGAGGCCCCTTGAATCCTCAAGCCATTCAGAACCCTTTTCTTCTCTTTCACAACCAGATACCTTAGAAAAAATCCAAACCTTGTTTCAATGAAAAAGTCATGCCCCCCCTTTCCAGGGCCAATGTTGTTTCAAGTATTCAAGGCTGACCGAAAGATCCGGTTCCCTGTGGGGTTCAAGAGTCACCAAGGGTCGTGTCCCTTTCAGGTGTTTCAAGAACTGAAAAAGGGGACGAAATTCGATGGTCCCCCTCCCAAGGGCAAGATGTTCATCTGATCCTCCATCGTTGTCATGGAGGTGAAGGTGCTGCAGGTGGGTCCCCAGCACCCCCAGCCATTCTTCAAGGGGCTTTCGGCCAAAGGCCCACATGTGCCCCGTATCCAGGCAAAAACCGACATCCAGTCCCGACAATGCCTGAAAAAGATCAAGGAGATCTCGAGGATCCCCCTCGTAGACATTCTCCAGCATCAGTTTCGATCCCTCGTACCTGACACGAGGCGCCATCCAGCTCCATGTCTCGAGACTGAAGGCGATCCACTTTTCCTTGAAAAATCCATATCGTCTCTCATCGTAACCCGCATGACAAACCACGGCCCTGGGCTCGAAAAATGGGAGGAGATCCAGGGTTTGTTCAAGACGTTTCCGGGTCACCTCCCTTACGGCAGGGTCCAGTGAACCTGGAGAGAGATCAAGGAAAGGGCAGTGCAGAGTGACCTCCAGCCCGTTTCTTCGTAATGTCTCCCCAACGGCGCGGAATTCCGATGCGGAATAATGATCCAGTGCATGGGCGTCGATGCCAACTTCAGGATTCAGCCGCTCCTGGATGAACCGCGGGAGATAAGAGTCGTATAGCAAGGTGAATGGAATATTGACATGGATGGAACGAAGGATTTCTTTTTCCATGGAATCCGCCGTCGTTGACATAGCATCCTCTTTTTCGTTAAGATTCGATAAAAGTTCTGCAAAAGGCTGATGTACTCAGGCCGTTGCGAGGTTTCTTCAGAGGTACTCTTTTCAAAGAGCCTCCATCTTGGTGCCGCGATGGAGAGGAGTCAATGAAAAAGTATATCCTTTCTCCCATCTGCTCGGCGTTCGTGATTCCCGGGCTCGGTCAAATCCTTAATAACCAAAGGGCCAAGGGCGTTATCCTTCTTTCAGCAATGTTCGCCCTCTTCGTGGGAGGGGTGGTGGAATTGACTCTTGTGATACGGTCTTCACTGGAGAAGGGGAATTTAGCCGGATCTCAGCCAGCAGATTTTCTTCAGTTACTTGAGGGAGAAGGTCACCCTTTACTGGTTCTCATTCTTGTGCTTTTTCTCATCGTCTGGGTCTATTCCATAGTGGATGCCTTTTGGGTAGGTATCAAACTGGAACGGGAAAAGAAGGGAAACGGTTTATGAGATCCTATTTGATGGACGAAATCCTCCCGGCGGACATTGAAAAGGCAAAGGCCTTTCTCATGAAAAACACCCTGACCGCCCAACTCGATAACCTTTTTTGGGTTCCCTTGCCGGAAGATTACCTGAGCGAGATTCAATCCCGCCATATATCGTGCCAACCCCACGTGTTTGCAGTAGAAATCGGAAAGGACTGGATCAAGATGGAGTTTTTCGTGCGGAGCCTCAAGGTGATGAGGTGTGATTGCCAGTCTTACTGCACATCCCGTCAATCCGCTTACATCATGAGCTTCGGAAACCAGATCGTCCGCGAATTGGGCATCAGGACCTGACGCGGGGAAACACCTTTCCTGCCCTACCCTGCATCCGCTACTATATTCCCTTCTCTACCAGGTTTTCCGAAAGCCTTCCCCGGTACAATCAAATTGACTTGAGCCAATAGATCTGTTAAACAGAAAGTTTCTATACATATTGAATGGAGGCTCACCCAATGGATTATAAGGCTACTCTCAATCTTCCCCGCACTGACTTTCCTATGAAAGCCAACCTGGTGAAGCGTGAACCCGAAATGATCGCTCGATGGGAACGGGACAACCTGTACCAACGAATCCGGGAGGTATCCAAGGGGCGGAAACGATACATGCTCCACGACGGTCCTCCTTATGCCAACGGGCACATCCACATGGGCACGGCCTTCAACAAGGTCCTCAAGGACATCATAATCAAGTCCAAGCAAATGGCGGGTTTCGATGCACCTTACGTGCCTGGATGGGATTGCCATGGCCTGCCCATCGAGCACAAGGTGGACATGGAACTGGGAGAGAAAAAGGCCGAGCTTTCCCAGGTAGAGATCAGACGCCATTGCCGCCGATACGCCGAGAAATTCATCGACATTCAGAGGGAAGAATTCAAGAGACTCGGGGTTTTTGGAGAATGGGACAGGCCCTACCTGACCATGAACTATCCCTATGAAGCTACCATCGTGCGGGAATGTGGGAAATTCGCCTTAAACGGAAGCCTCGTGAGGAGCAAGAAGCCCATCTATTGGTGTATCTCCTGTCAGACTGCCCTGGCCGAAGCGGAGGTGGAATACGAGGAACATACCTCCCCCTCTATTTTTGTAAAATTTCCTATGATTTCGGACCTCTCGGAGATTTTTCCTTCTCTTCGTGGAAAGAAAGTCTCCATGATCATCTGGACCACGACCCCTTGGACCATTCCGGCCAATCTGGCCATCGCCCTTCACCCCGATTTCGATTACGTGGCTGTTGAAGTCGGCGGGGAGGAGGTCTTCATCCTGGCCGAGGGTCTCACCAATATCTGCATGGATACTTTCGGCATCGACTCCTACGAAATCCTCGAGAGATTCAGGGCCACGCAGATCGAAGGCCTGAAGGCCAAACATCCGCTCTATGATAAGGAATCGGTGATCGTGTTGGCCCCTTACGTCACTCTCGATGCAGGTACGGGCTGTGTCCATACGGCTCCGGGTCATGGTCGAGAGGATTATGAAACAGGGCTGGAATACGAACTGGAAGTCTACTCACCGGTGGACGATGCCGGCCGTTTTACGAGCGATGTCAAGCTTTTCTCCGGCATGAACGTCTTTGAGGCCAATCCGGCGATCAATCAAGCCTTACGAGAGCGGGGAGTTCTCTTGAAAGAGGAGCCCATCACCCATGAATACCCCCATTGCTGGCGGTGTAAAAAACCCGTGATTTTCAGGTCCACCGAGCAGTGGTTCATATCCATGGAAAAGAACGACCTCCGGAAAAAGGCCCTCCAGGCCATCCGGGAGGTCAACTGGATTCCCTCCTGGGGAGAGGACCGCATTTACGGGCTCATCGCCAACCGCCCGGACTGGTGTATCTCCCGCCAGCGGGCCTGGGGTGTTCCTATCACTCTCTTCTATTGCAGGGAATGCAATGCTGTTGTGGTTTCAGAAGAGATCATCGAGCATGTGGCAAACAAGGTGGAACAGGCCGGAGCCGACATCTGGTTTATGGAATCGGAAGAAGAACTCCTGCCCCCGGGGACCTCTTGCCCGCAATGCGGTGCCACAAAATTTACCAAGGAAACGGACATATTGGATGTATGGTTCGATTCCGGGGTCAGTTATGCCGCGGTCATGGAAAAAAGGGAGTACCTGAACAGCCCGGCGGATCTCTACCTGGAAGGAAGTGACCAGCACCGGGGCTGGTTCCATAGTTCCCTTCTCTGCTCCGTAGGAACACGGGGCCATGCCCCTTACAGAAACGTCCTGACACACGGTTTCGTCGTGGACGGCACGGGTAAGGCCATGCACAAGTCCGCGGGAAACGTCATCTCACCCGAGGAGCTCATCCGTGACTATGGCGCTGAAATCATCCGGCTATGGGTTGCCGGGGAAGATTACCGGGACAATATTCGGCTTTCAGGGGAAATCCTTCAGCGATTGACGGAAGCCTACCGTCGCATTCGGAACACCTGCCGATTCCTCCTTGGAAACCTGAACGACTTTGAGCCGGACCGGGACAGTGTGCCTTACAGTGAGATGGAAGAGTTGGATCGTTGGGCCCTCAATCGACTGCAGGAAATGAACGAACGGGTGCTCCGAGCCTATGAACAATTCGAATACCATCCTGTATTCCATAACATCCACAATTTCTGCGTGCTGGACCTTTCCTCCTTCTACCTGGATATCATCAAGGACAGGCTCTATGTGTCTCCTCCCAAATCCAAGGAAAGGCGATCAGCTCAAACGGCCCTCAACGAGATCCTGGAGGTCCTGGTCAGGCTCATGGCCCCTATCTTCTCCTTTACGGCAGACGAAGTTTGGCAATATATGAAGGGAAATGATCGACTCCCCAGCGTCCACATGGACCTCTTCGTTCCAGTAAAGGAAGAATACAAGGATCCCAACCTGGCCGAGGCATGGGACACGCTGATCAGAATCCGCAAAGAGGTCACCAAGGCACTGGAAATATCGAGGAAAGACAAGAAGATCGGTCATTCACTGGATGCTTCCGTGACCCTCGGGGTATCTGATGAATTAATCAAGAAATTGGAACCTTACAAGGAACAACTCCGCTACATCTTCATCGTCTCCTCCGTGGACATTGTACCCGGCGCCCAGCTCGATTCGACCCCGGAATGCGAGGAATTCCCCGGTTTAAAAGTGATCGTGGAACCTTCAGCTGACAAAAAATGCGAGCGATGCTGGATCCATGATCCTACGGTGGGTGAGAGCCCTGAACACCCGGGAATTTGCAAGCGTTGCCTGGATGCGTTGCAGGAAGCTGGATACATAGTGAAATGAACACGAGCCTTGCGCGTATAGTCTTTCCCGCTGCAGTGGTCCTTGTTTTGGATCAGGTGAGTAAGCTCCTCCTCGTCCGAACCATCCCACTTTATGGTTCCGTCAGCGTAATTGAGGGAGTTTTCAATTTAGTGCACACCCGTAACCGTGGGGTCGCCTTTGGATTCCTGAACAGCGCGGAACCTGGCCTTGCCCAGGTTTTTCTTATAGCTATCACACTTGCGGCGATGGCCCTCTTGATTTCCTGGTTCTTTAGAATCAAAGACAGAGAACCGCGCCTTATTTTCCCATTGGCCTTGGTCTTGGGAGGAGCCGCTGGAAATCTTGTGGATCGAATCCGGCAGGGAGAAATCATCGATTTTCTCGATTTCCATTACGGGGCATACCATTGGCCGGCATTCAACTTGGCCGACTCTGCCATTTCAGTCGGGACCTTTCTGTTGGCCGTTTTCATACTATTGCAGCGTCCATCCTCTTCGCAAAGAAATCCTCTTTCACCAAAAATGCACAGGAAATGACGTGGTTCATGCAACCTGATCTTTTCACCATCGGATCCCTGACACTCCATGCCCATGGCCTTTTCATGGCCCTGGGATTCACCGTTGCCATCTTAACAACGGCCTGGATTGCAAAGACAGAAGGAACCACTTCACACACGGTCCTGGGATCGGCGCTGGTCATGGGCCTTGGCGCCATCATCGGTTCGAGGATCCTATATGTCATTCTCAGTCCAGCCTATTTCCGGTATCATCCCTTTGAAATCCTAAAAGTCTGGGAGGGGGGGCTCGTATTTGTCGGTGGGATGGTCTTCGGCGCTGCTTGCCTTGCATGGTATACAAGGCTGAAAGGACTTTCTTTTTTATCCACTGCAGATTTGTGGGTACCGGCGGTCGCCCTGGGAGAGGGGATCGGGAGAATCGGTTGTCTTGCGGCGGGCTGTTGTTATGGAAAAATTACCGGGTTGCCATGGGGAATCGTTTTTTCCAACCCTCGGTCCCTGGCCCCGCTTCACGTTCCGCTTCATCCAACGCAACTCTATGCGTCATTGAGCGGCTTCCTCATCTTCGGTATTCTGCTCTTTCTTCACGCCAGAAAGAAATTCACCGGCCAGTTGCTGTTATGGTACTTAATCCTGCACAGTACTTCCACACTGCTTGTTGAGAAATTCAGGGGCGACTACCGCTGGTTGATCCCGGGCACCGAGATGACCTTTACCCAATTGATCAGCCTCTTGATCCTCATTGGCTCTGCGATCCTTCTCCTCTTCATCAAGCCGTCAGATCAACAAAACCAAAGGGAATAAAGTGGATATCTCTCCTTAGAACAATGGCTTCACTCCAACTTCACCGGTGTGTGGCATTTTTCTTGCATTAGATATGCATATTTCCTTGAATAACGCCCAGGACATGCAATTATCAATAAATCATCTAAGATTATCTATAATGTTATTTACTTGACAATAGCGAGCAAAATTCCGTAACTTACAAAAATAAAGCCCTTTGTCAGTCTCCTTAAACGGCGAATTTCGAAAAAACAAACTAGTACTAAGTGAATCTCCCCCGGCAGGAGCCGGGGGCTTCAGCCTGCTACAAATACTTGGGCCCTTCGGGCGGCCGCTACATCTCCAGACAAGAGTCTGGAGTTTTCTGCGGCGGAATAAAAATACAGATGAGGGTGGGTTAAATGCAAGAAAAGGAGCAAGGTCGTCTTTGCAGGTTTTTTTTAGGTCTCATGATAGCCGGGGCTGTGATCTTTTTTGTTTCCTCTTTTTCTTCGGCGTTTGAAGATACTTACACGGTCCAGGAAGGAGATACCCTTTGGTCAATTTGTGAAACCTATTACGGAGATGCCAATCTGTGGCCCAAGCTCTGGGAAATGAACCCTTTCATTACAAATCCCCATTTCCTCCGTCCGGGCGACAGGATCAGGCTTTTGGAAAGAGCGCCTGTTGAAAAACCTAAAAGTTGTAGTGCTTCGGAACCGGTCCAGCCCGAACCCTTCACGGAAATGGCGGGCATCAATGTATCCTCCCTTACGACGATCTCCACTATAGGCCGATTATCACGAGAAAAAGTTCAGCCCTGGGGAACCATCTTTTCCTCTTATTCCAGCAAACTCATGATGGAAAGAGGAGACAGGGTCGTAGTCCATCTCCAAAAAGACAAACAAGCCGTGAGAGGTGATCGATTTACGGTTTACGAGCCCTCTGATTTGCTACGGCATCCTCTTACTGGTGAAAAATTGGGGTATATCCTGGATTACCATGGTACACTTGAAATATTGAAGCACTTGAAAAAGAACTACTATGAAGCCAAGGTGATCAATGCCATTCGAACCATCAATGTCAAAGATCCAGTGATTCCATATGAACCTATTTCTCCATGTATACAGCCCCTTCCGGCTGAAGAGAAATTGATCGCTAATATTGTGGCGGTAAAAGATCAAAACTTGGCCATCGGACAGAATACCATCGTTTATCTCAACAAGGGATTCAACCAGGGTATCCGCAGGGGAAACCTGTTTGAAGTGCTCAATATCAAAAAGGTGAGTGATTCTGATTTTGAAGGAAAAGATTTTTTTGGAACAATCGGGGAAATGCTGAAATCCGACTCACTTGCAGATATTTACAGTCGGTTGACCAAGAAAACCACCCTTTTTGAAGATCCCCTCGGTACCCTGTTGATACTGGAATCAAGGCCCGATACTTCAACCGGGATTATTCTCACTTCAAGGAAGAACCTCCTTAACGGCTCTTTCGTAAGGGCCCTGTCCTGGACTGAAACACCTCCCATTTTCTCGAAACTCGGGCGATGCGCCCTTAAATAGTGTGTTCTCTCCACAAAATGTGCATTTCAAGCACGGCGGGTTTCCAATGCTCCTGATCGTTTTTACGGTCTGGTCCCATTGAATTACTCGGCGGCGAAAAGAGACTGCTTTTTCTCTTCTCCGTTTTTACCTTGCTTCTTAAAACGATTTCCTGTATTTTTCTTTTCCCTAGCAGATACCTTCTGTATCTTGAAAGTTCTGATTCCATGGTGACATTGAAACAAAAGTCTACCCTGCTGTTTGGCCTTTTGTTCTATTGTGCAGACATCGACGATTAGGCGAATATGCCGGAAAAGAAGAACACAACAGCCTCCTGGATTTCATTGAGTCTCATTCCAGGGCTTGGAAACATCGCTTTCAAAAATCTTCTCGAGGCTTTTGGTTCTCCTGAAAATGTGTTTCGTGCTCGATTAAAAGACCTCCTCTCTGTCAAGGGGGTTCGGGAGGTTGTGGCCAGGGCGGTTTTTAAGAAGGAATTCGTCCAGGATCCGGTTCGTCTTCTTCGAAAAATCGAGGATATGAAAATTCATCCTATCATCTTCTCGGATCCTGAGTACCCTCCCCTTCTTAGAACCATCCATGATCCTCCCATGATTCTATACCGGAAGGGACGGGATATCCCTACGAATGTGAATTTCCTGGCCGTCGTCGGATCCAGGCACCCCACCCAATATGGGATCAAGACTGCCGAGATGATTGCATACGGTCTTGCCCGCAGGGGGCTGGGTATCGCCAGTGGCATGGCCCAAGGCATTGATGCGGCGGGTCATTGGGGATGTATGAAGGGTGGAAATTTCACGGTGGCCGTTCTGGGGACCGGTCATGATGTTGTGTATCCTGCATCCAACCGGAGACTCTTTTCCATCATTTGTGAGAAGGGTGCCGTAATCAGCGAATTTCCGCCCGGCACTCCCCCGGACCCAAAGAACTTTCCCATAAGAAACCGCATAATCAGTGGAATCAGCAAAGGGGTATTGGTGGTGGAAGCCACCCGCAAAAGCGGGTCCTTGATAACTGCGGCCTTGGCCCTTGAACAGGGCCGGGAAGTATTCGCCGTACCCGGCAGTATTCATTCCTTTAAAAGTGCGGGTTGTCACCTTCTCCTGAAACAGGGGGCCGCACTGGTGGAAAATGCACAGGATATACTGCAAGGTCTGGGTTTGCATTTTTCAGGCCTTCAAGAAATGAAGGGAGAAAAAGCCCCGAAAAACGGGATCCAGGAAATCGAAGAAGGGGAGAGGATCGTTTTTGATGTCCTGGGGGACTTCCCCGTGCATATCGATCAGATTGCAAAACAAACGGGTATGTTGCCGGCCGAGGTTTCAAGCCTTCTCTTACAGTTGGAGCTGAAAGGAATTATAAGGCAACTACCCGGGAAAATGTTCGTACGCCAGTAGGTTTTATTATCCGCCTTCGCAGAAGACCACAGGCTTTCAGGTGGATGAATGTGTAAACAATTGTTGTGCTACGGCGTGATGTCGCCCAAAGCTATGGCGGATAACTGCGGCGTAGCCGAAGGCGGAGACGGGTATTTTGGGGGACCACGGGTTTACCCGTGGGGCTCCATCCTTCCTTGCCTTCTTCAGGATTCATTCCGTCCCGAACTTCCCCTGTGACCCGCAGGATTTTTACGTCGTCTTTGTGAAATCCTTAAAAAGGCACGATGTTTGCAGTAATCCCTTCCGTTTTACTACTTGACAAAGGATACCACCCGGGACTATTTTCCCTCATTCAGGTCCCACAGAGGCAAGGTAACAATGCCCTTTCAGGGGTCCCACAATCATAATTCCCTCCGGTGAAGGATTCCATGGCTCAGAAAAAGACAACCAAGAATCGACGTCAAGCAGGATCACAGAAGGATACAAGTGGTAAACAGCTCGTTATTGTAGAATCGCCCGCCAAGGCCAGGACGATCAACAAGTACCTGGGAAAAGATTATGTAGTCATGGCTTCCGTGGGCCACGTACGCGACCTCCCCGATAAAAATCCAAAAGGGATAAAAGACCCAGTGCCTGGAGTGGATCTCGATAATGACTTCAGGCCCACCTACCAGATCATCAAGGGGAAGGCGAAAACGGTCAGGGAACTGAAACAGGCGGCCCGAAAGGCTTCAGGAATCTGGCTGGCCACGGACCTGGACCGCGAGGGGGAAGCGATCGCGTGGCACCTGGCCGAGGCCTTGGGCATTGATCCCGAAGAAGGGAAGAGGGTCGTTTTCAACGCCATTACAAAGGAAGAGATAGAAAAGGCCTTCAAGAAGCCCCGAAAAATCGACATGAACAAGGTCAATGCCCAGCAGGCCCGTCGAATTCTGGACAGGATTGTCGGATATCAGGTTTCTCCCCTGCTGTGGAAAAAGGTCGCTGGGGGGCTGAGCGCGGGGCGTGTCCAGTCCGTTGCCGTCCGGCTTATCGTTGAGCGGGAACGAGAGATCGAATCCTTTGTGCCGGAGGAGTACTGGAAACTGACGGGTTTTTTCACGGTCGATCCGGAAAACGCCACCCGGCTCGGCGAAAGCTTCAGAAAATGGCTTTTCGAGGTTCCTGTCAAAGATCGGGGGCGACGGCAAAACGGCAGGACCATCCATGAAAGAAACCAGTGGCTCTCCCAGCATAGCTCATTTTCCGGTGAACTTGTTGAGATCTCCGGTAAAAAATTTCTCCCCAAGAGCGAAGCAGAGGTCCTTGAGACCTTGAACCTCGTTGGATACCGTATAGATGAACGGGAAGAGACAGTCGATCCAAAGGCAAAGGGTCCCCAACGAAAACTGATCCGCCTCAAGGGACATGTGTTCAATGGGCCCCCCTGGAAAGTAAAATCCATCCAGACTAAGAGGACCAAAAGCCGCCCCCTGTCTCCTTTCATCACCAGCACCCTCCAGCAGGCGGCTGCCAATCAACTGGATTTTTCAGCCCAGACTACAATGCGGACGGCCCAGGCCCTTTATGAAGGCGTCCCTATTGCGGACTTAGGCTCAGTCGGCCTCATCACGTACATGAGGACCGATTCGCCCCATCTTTCCAATGAGGCGATTCTCATGGCACGGGAATACATCCGGTCAAAGTTCGGTCCGGATTACCTGCCGGAGAGGCCCAATGTATTCACATCTTCAAATAAATCAGCACAGGAGGCCCATGAGGCCATCCGTCCCACGGATGTGACCCTTACACCGGAAAAGGTTCGATCATCCCTTACAGACAGGCAATACAAGCTTTACAAGTTGATATGGGAACGTTTTGTAGCCTCCCAGATGACCGATGCCCTGTGGGATGCCACCACGGTCCTGATCTCAGGAACCTCACAAGGAAAGGAGTTCGTTTTCAAGGCCACAGGGCGCGTTCTTGTTTTCGACGGTTATTACAAGATTTCCGGCGTACCCAACCATTCCGACGAAGCAATCCTGCCTCCTCTGTCTGAAGGCCGACCCTTGGGGGCCTTACATATGGAACCAACCCAGAATTTCACCCTACCTCCTCCCAGATATTCCGAGGCCTCCCTCATACGAAAACTCGAAGCGGAGGGGATTGGAAGACCGAGCACCTATGCCCAGATCATTCAGGTGATCCAGGATCGGAAGTATGTGGAGAAGGTGCGGAACCGTTTTCATGCCACGGATTTGGGCAAAGTGGTGACGGACAAGCTCGTGGAGGCCTTTCCGGAAATAATGGAAGTAGGTTACACGCGGGACATGGAGCAGCAGTTGGACGACATTGAGGAGAAACACGCTGACTGGGTCCAGATGCTCAGGCAATTTTACGGGCCTTTCAAATCAAGCCTTGATGCGGCTTATCAAAAACTGGGTCACGCAAAGGCTGAAACAGAGCCAGCTCCCCATTCATGTCCGGAATGCGGAAGCGGGACCGTTTACCGCTTCGGTCGAAACGGCCGTTTCCTCAGTTGCGCCGATTATCCCAAGTGCAAATATGCCGCACCGATTGATGCCGAGGGTAATCCGGTGGCCGACCGGTTGACGGACGTGGCTTGTCCGAAATGCGGTTCTCCCATGAAATTTCGCAAGGGACGGTTCGGCCCATTTCTGAGTTGCCCCAACTATCCCCAATGCGACGGGATCTTGAAACTCGACTCCAAGGGTCAAATAACTCCGCCCAAACCGCCTCCCCTCCTAACGGACATCCCCTGCCCAAAATGCGGCTCCCCTTTGAATCTTCGGCGCGGGGCGCGGGGCCCTTGGTTAAGTTGTTCCACCTTTCCAAAATGCCGGGGGAGGCTTGGATGGAAGACCCTCAAAGAAGATACCAGAAAGCACTGGGAAAAGGCCCTTGAAGAACACGAAAAGGCTCACCCCCAGCCGGTACTCAAAAAAACAGACGGGACATCGATCGGTGAGGCTTACAGTCCTCAGTTCCTGGATTCCACCCAAGAGCAAGAAAAAAATCAGTAAGCTGAAGAGCAGGTACTAGCCTGGGCGCCAACCCTTCCCGGAAGCCCGGTGTTTTTCTTCCTCCCCCCTCAGAGACCTTTGCAAAATGCTCAATTTTGGTCAAGTTCAAGGAAGGCGAAAATTTCAACCGCAGGAATACATTTACCTAAACTGAGCGTTTCAAAATTTTGATGAGATCCTTTTATTTAGAAATATCAAAGGAGTACATGGTAGTGTCCGATAAGATATCATTACCTCTAAGGTTAAGGGCATGGCAT